>NZ_JAYGHM010000110.1:0-14711 GCF_034931125.1 Rivularia sp. UHCC 0363
GTTAGGAGTTGAGATTGAGGTACTTCACGCTTGCTCGTTTGAAGAATCTACAGGTTTATCGGCATAACGTTCCAATTTCCCATACTCTAAAACTTCCAAAAAAGCTTGTTCGTCAGAAATGGAACCTGCAACTTCATCTAACCAGTTGTTAGAACTAGGAATCGCTGAAAGCCGATTTTGAATAGCAACTGTACGCTCTAAATTTACTAAACGTTCTTCAATAGTCGCTTCATCTAGCATTATTTTCTCCGGTAGTAAAATTATTATAAAGTTTAAATACCCTACATTTAATATTTTACAAAAGTTCAAGAACAAAGTTGCTTAGACCAATCCTGGGAACCTCTACCCGATTGACACTTGTATTGCTTCCCAACCCAAACCATTTTCCACAACTTATCGGCTTCAGATAATTCAAAATCAGCGCGATCGCGAATTCCATTCACAGAATCATCTAAAAGACCAGTTTCGGTGACAATAACAGTTGTGAGATTGGGTGTAACTGGCTTTACAGCTACATCTCGCTGAAAATTTCCTTCTTGAGGTTCTTCCTTTGGTGGGGGAAAAACTACAACTGCAATTTCTTTAGGATCTTTTCCCGTTAAAGACACACCTTGAGGAAGTTTATTGAAATCGACTGAATCATAATTTTCTCGCTCTTTGATGGCTTTGGCTGCATCTGCTGTCGATAAGTCGGAAGCGGTAGGTTCAGGAGAGGAATTTACTGTTGATGTATCACCATCCCCCGAACAGCCAACAAGAATAGGTGTACTAAACGCCAAAATAACTATATATTTGATAAATTTATTCATTATTAAATCAATTTTTAAAACAAAATATTGCGTAGGATGAAGCCACCCTACGCTAAATAATCTGTGAAGGAATTGTGAATCTCGAACATTCTTACCTTCTTTTCTTCACCTTTAACCTAACTAATTAGTTTTCCCAGGTGTAGGACTGCTAGTTGCTGTTGGCTCAACTTCTTGATGGGGAAGCTGGGGTTGTTTTGCCGAATATTGAGTTACTAACTGAGATGTCTGGGGGTTGTAAATCCGCAGATAATTCCAATAGTTTCCTAACACTTGACGGATGTAATTTTCGGTTTCGGGAAAGGGAATTGCTTCCACAAACTCGTCAGCATCATCTTTTGGTAAGGTTGTCAACCACTTCGCAACATTTCCCGGCCCCGCATTGTAACTGGCGATCGCCAACAATGAGTTATTTTGATACTGCTTGTGGGTGCTGTCCAAATACCACGTACCGTACATGATATTGTCGTCAGGCTTTGTTAAATCGGTTTTAGTGTAATCCACGTTGATTTGCGGTGCAATCCATTTCGCCGTACTCGGTAGCACCTGCATCAAACCTGTAGCATCGGCGACAGATTTAATTTTTTCCTGAAATCTCGATTCCTGGCGTATCAGTGAAACTACTAGGAAAGGATTAAGTTGACGTTCTTTAGACCACTTGCCAATCACATCAAAATAAGGAAACGGATATCGAGCCTGCCAATACATATTTTTTTTGCTCAATTCCTGATAAGCAGCTTTTTCTTCAGGTGTTTCCCTATCTTCTAATTTGGCTACCGTGGAAATCCCACCGACATAATTTTTCCTCTCCAACTGCATCAAACCTTCGGTAAACTGTTCTGCTACCGTTGGCTGGGCTTTATTCTGAAATTCAGTTTCCCATTGCAGCCAAGCGTCTCGTTGTTGTCCTAATAGATACAGTTCCTTAAAAGTATCGGAACCTGCGGGTGGTAAAGGAGGTATGCGCTCTACCATTTCCGGAATCATGCTACGCAGGGTATCAAAATTACCAACATCTAAGCCTAAAGTTGCGGCCGAACGCCATGCATAATACGAGTAAGGAAAATTACTTAATACATATTCATAAGCTTGTTTAGCCTGTGCTTCTTTACCAAGTTTAGTGGCCCATTTCCCCACCCAAAAACCGGCTCTAGGAGCCAAAATACTAGTAGGGTTTTGGAGTGGAATCGGTTCAGCCCATTCCCATGCAGCTTGATAATCTTTAGCTTTGGCTTTGTCCTCCGCGACTTTCCAACGGTATTCTGCTGCTTGTTGGGTATTGCCAAACTTAGTAATTAGTAGCTTTAAAGCTTCCCTAGCACCAGAATCATTGTTTTGCGATTGCAGAATTTTAGATTTACGAATCAGCGCTTCTCCAGCTTGGTCTGGGAACTTGGCAATTATTTGGTCGAGGAAAGGTAAACTTTCGGTACCAGTTCTAGCTAATTCTGCCAAACCTAGCAAAGCCTTTCCGGTTTCCCTGTCATCAGGAAACTTAGCGAGCATCTGCTGATAAACGATTTGAGCCTTTTCCCTTTGTCCACCTATTTGCAATCCCCTACCTTGACGGTAAAGGTTTTGAGCGGTAGGAGTTGCTTTTTCGTAAGAGAAGGCCGCTTTACCGAATTCCTTATTTTCCCAATAAGCATTACCAATTACGTCCCAATCCTCCGGTTTTAGAGTGGGTTCCTTAACTAGCGTATCTAACACCGGAACAATTCCCGGTTGTTCAAAAGCTTGTTTGGCTAGAACCAACTGTAATTCTGGTTGATTGGGGTTATTTTGCAAGCGTCCCCGAATAATGTCCCACGTTAGAGGATTAGAAGGAAACTTGGCGATCGCTCGATCTTGATATTCCTTAACTCCAATTAAATACAAAGCTTTAGCAGCAACAGGTTTATCGGAATATTGTTTAACAACAGCCTGCCTTTTATCGGAAGCTTTGCCATTCTCACCCAAAATACTGTATGCGCGAGCCTGCTGTAATAGAACGTAAGGTGCAAGAGCTTGATAATCATTTTCCAGACTATCAAGTAATTTTAAAGCCTCGGTTGCTCGATCTTTTTGCAATAAATCATCAGCCAAAAGATAGCGAGCGCGGTATTGTTCAATAGAAGATGAACTTTTGGCAATTTCAGCCAACTTAGTCGCACGTTCTTCAGGAGATTGATTTACCAAAGGTAAAACAACAGATTTGGCTATATTCGCTTCAGATACTACTTCGGACTGATTATTTCCATTAAATAATCGCCCCAACTTTTTACCAATTTGAGGGGCTGAAACCATAGCTCCAACCAGGAAGGCACAGATTCCTGCACCAGCAATAATAGAAATTTGTTTTTTCTGTAGCTTCTTCAGCATCGATACCCGCTGAGAATTTCACAAGAATATTTTGCACTTTAGCATCACTAGCAGTCAAATTAACCTACCTTGGCTACCAATTTTGAATTTTTTCTTAAATATTTTCATAATTGGGAATTGGGAATTGGGAATTGGGAATTGGTAATTGGTAATAGTTAAGAATTATTTCCCCTTGTCCCCTTGTCTCCCCATCTCCCCATCCCCTTGTCTCCCCATCTCCCCATCCCCCCATCTCCCCATCCCCCCATCCTAATCTCCAGCCAGTTCCGGCTTTCTTCCCTTCAAGCCAATCATTAATTTGAGGTTAAATATTTTGATAAAAGGTACGCGCTGCATTACCCATAAACCAAAGCGTCTGACTATGACTACGGGTAGGAATTTATTGGAAAATAATCGATCTAATAAATCTGTAAAGCCTAAAATAGCTAGATTTTCCCGTTTCCTCCAGCGTTCGTAAGTTTTGAGTACTTTAACATCTCCAATATTTTTACCAGTAGAATGCGCTTCTCGAATTACCTGCGCTAAAGCTGCTGCATCGCGAATTCCCAAATTTAAACCTTGTCCACCTACGGGATGACATTTGTGTGCTGCATCACCGATTAAAGCGAGTCGATGCAAAACATAGTGATCGCTTTGCATTAACTGCACTTGAAAGACAAAGCGATCGCCAAGTAACTCCAATTTACCTAAATGATTGCCAAAGCGTTGTTGTAATTGCGCCAAAAATTGCTCGTCGTCCAACTCACACAAGGCTTTTGCTTCTTCATGAGGTGCCGTCCACACAATCCGACAGCGATTTCCGGGTAGCGGTAAAATTGCAAATGGTCCGCTGGCTTGGAATTTTTCGTAAGCTGTATTATTATGTGGTTTTTCTGGCTTAACAAATGCCACAATACATGATTGCCAATATTTCCAACCTCTGGTTTTAATTCTCGCAGCTTGACGAATTCGCGAATTACCTCCATCAGCAGCTACTACTAAATGGCTACGAATCTTACATATTTCTCCTGCGACTTTCACCTCTACCGTTGCGATATTTTCGAGGTATTCCGTACTAATAACTTCCGCAGGACATAAATAAGTGATATTCGGACTTTCTTTAACCAATTCTTGCAGTGGATACAGCAGTGCTTGATGTTCAGCAACGAAACCTAAATCCTGACTACCGATATCCGAAGTATTAAATTCTACTACACCTGCATAATCGGCATCGGAAAGACACACGCGGTTGTAAGTCTCAATCTGGGGTAATATCTTGTCCCAAATGCCGATTCCTTGATAAATTAACGCCGACAGCATATGTATAGCATAGGCTTGTCCTTTCGCTACAGACGCAGATTGAACTCTGGCTTCAATTAAAAGTATTTTTAGTCCCGAATCATGCAATGCAGCGGCTAAAGTTAAGCCGATAATTCCGCCACCGACAATTACCAAATCGTAATCATACCCTCGCTTCTCGGCAAGGGATTGGGAAGGTGAAATAGTGTTAAGAAGCTGCGTTTGCGCCATTGTTAAGATTAATCACAGCGTTTTCCTATATTGTGACGTATTTTGAAGGAATTATGCAAGGGGAGAAGAGGATGGGGGGATGGGGAGAGTGGGAGAATTTTTATGGGAAGCTCAACTGTAAAAGGTTGAAAATTAATAGCTTAACTTAAGGTCACAGGTATTATTAAGGCATTGAATTATGACTTACTGACTCAAGCTTGCAGCGATTAAATCATCAGACATATCGAAGTTTGCTGTGACGTTTTGCACATCGTCTAACAATTCCAAAGTATCAATTAACTTAATCAATATCCGCGCTTGTTCGGAGTCTGTGACATCTACGTTATTGCTGGGAATCCAACGTAATTCGACATCAGTAACCTCAAAGCCTTGATCTTTGAGTGTTTGATTCAGGTTTTCTAAATCAGCGACTTCTGCTAAAACTTCAGCCATATCATCATCGGTGATTTCGTAAAATTCCGCACCTCCTTCTAAGGAAGCTTCCAGAAGTTTTTCTTCGCTGGTGACATTTTGAATAATACAAACACCTTTTTGGTCAAACATCCAGCTAACGCAACCAGTTTCCCCAAGATTGCCGCCATTTTTGGTAAAAGCTTCTCGTAAATACGCTGCGGTGCGGTTGCGATTATCCGTCAGCGCTTCAATCAAAATCGCTACACCACCAAGTCCGTAGCCTTCATAGCGTATCTCCTCAAACTCTGCTTCATCATCTGCAAATGTACCTGCACCCTTAGCGATCGCCCTTTCGATATTATCATTGGGAATACCTGCTGCTTTAGCTTTTTCAATGGCAGTACGGAGTTGAAAGTTACCGTTGGGGTCGGGTACACCATTCCGAGCTGCAACAATAATTGCACGGGATAGTTGAGTAAAAGTTTTACCTCTCTTCGCGTCTACACGAGCTTTCTGACGCTTAATATTCGCCCATTTACTATGTCCAGCCATAAACAAACCTATAAAATCACTCGAATAACTAGAATATGTGTATTTTTTCTCTAAAATTAACTTTAGCAAAGCATTACAAATCAGATGTAGAGTGTGCGATCGCGGATAACGCACGATAATAAATTGGAATATCTACTCCTATGCACAGTAAAAATATGTCTTATAAACAGTTATTTATTCTAATAATAGTTTCTATTCTCCTAATTACGGGATGCCAAAACTTGATTTCCGAAAAAAATGATGTAACGCATCTTACTTTATGGCAGGGAGTAAATCCACCATCTAACCGCGATGTTTTGCAAAAGTTGGTAGATAAATTTAATCAAAATCATCCCAATATTTACGTAGAGTCGCTGTATGTAGGACAAGCAGACCAGCAAATGCCGAAGATTTTAGCGGCTGTAGTCGGAAATTCACCACCAGATTTATTATGGTTTAATCCCACCATTGCCGGACAATTAGTGGAATTAGATGCTTTGATACCGTTGGATGAAATGTTAAATAAATCCCCGGTAAAAGATCAAATTGACCCCGCTTTATTTGATTCCATGAAGTATCAAGGTCAAATTTGGTCGATGCCTTTTGCAACTAATAATGTCGGAGTTTTTTATCGTCCCAGCTTATTTAAAGCAGCAGGAATTAAAGATTTACCCCGCACTTGGTCGGAGTTTCGTCAGGTAGCAAAAAAATTAACCCGCGATACCAATGGAGATAATAAAATCGACCAGCACGGGATATTTTTACCATTAGGAAAAGGTGAATTTTCAGTATTTATCTGGCTTCCGTTTATGTGGAGTGGTGGGGGGGAATTAGCTACAGAAGCTGCAAAAGTGGATTTGACAAATAATCAAGGGGCAATATCAGCTTTGCAATTGTGGCAAGATTTAGTCAAAGATGGCTCTGTAATATTATCTGCACCGGAAAGAGGTTTTGAAACAGATGCCTTTGTGGCTGGTAAAGTAGCAATGCAGGTAACTGGACCTTGGACTTTGACCTATATTAACAGCGATATTAAAAACGGTGATTTTGGTGTATTTCCGATTCCGGAAAATCAAAGTCAAGCTACTAGTATTGGTGGTGAAAATCTGTTTTTATTTAAGACTACACCAGAAAGGGAAAAAGCCGCTTTTAAATTTGCAGAATATGCCGCAAGCGAAGAATTTCAGACAGAATTGGCGTTAGGAACTGGATATTTACCTGTAAATTTGAAGTCGCGTCAAAATAAAAAATATCAAGCTTATATCAAGGAACAGCCAACAGCAAAAGTATTCTTAGAACAAGCACAATACGGTCGCAGTCGTCCAGTTTTTGCTGGTTACAGTAGAGTTTCAGAAAGTATTGGTAGAGCGATGGAAGCAGTTCTATTGGGTAAAAGTAGTCCTAAAGAGGCTTTGGAAGAATCGCAGCAGAGGTTAGATTTGATTTTTAAGTAGCAGATTTGTTAGGTTAGGCAGAGAACAAACATGAAAGCAAATGTATAAAATTGAATTCTGCCGTAACCCAACATCAGAATTTGTGGGTAATTTAGCATCTTAAAAAAACAACAATATCGATGTTGGGTTACGACACGATTAATATTGTCGTAAATAAATACATTATTTCCGTGTCTAACCCAATCTACAAGCTCGCACTACGATATAATATTTTTAAAAAATTGGGATGCTCCCGTAATTCGCGGTTAATTGAACATATTCAAACAACCATAAAAATATTTATTACGCTCTCAATATATTGATGTTGGGTTACGACACGATTAATATTGTCGTCATTAAATAGGCTATTTTCGTGTCTAACCCAACCTACTAGCTTACTCAAATAAATATATTCCTTAATCCAAAAGCCACCAACCCCAACAAAAACCCAATAATAACTGTATACAATATCCGAGTTGTCCGCTCAACTTTGGTCAATATTTCTTGGTAATAAAGCTGATGATTTTGAATCATGAAAAAAGCCGGTGGACTAAAAATAAAGGGTAATATTTTACTTAATGAAAGCCGCACCAAAAAATTAATACTCCACAACTTTTTGCGAATCGGAGCTTGATTATACTGCCAGGGATAACCTACTTGCATCAGACGTATTAAAGCCTTTGTATCGGGAAGTCGTAAAGATTCATACAAAGGTAAAGCTTCAGAAATGTTATTGCTTTTTTCTAATGCGTCATTCAGAGTACATACGTCTTCCAATGCGGAGTTGACACCTTGACCTAAATCTGGAGGAAAGCTGTGAATTGCGTCTCCTAACAAAACTATAAATGCTTCCTCATTTAATTTTGAGTAGAATCCATTGCAGTATTGAGGAATAGGAAATTCTCCACCTTCACTTGCAGCAAATCTTTGGGCTTCTTGGGAAGAAACTATGTTGTGTATGGGTAATTGTGGAAAGGATTTCTGCAAAAAATCATGCATTTCTTCACCATTTTTCAATTCCCAGATATGGTGTTCAGATTTAGTAATAATATTAGCGCTACGCACTTCATCTGGATTTTTTACAGGTAGTAATCCCAGAGATATTGCCTTTTTTCTATCTTTAAATGCACTCCGAACTGCATATGCCATTTCACTTGTAGTGAGTTCTTCGCCATTTTCATCTAAAGGAAACTTTGGTGGTAAGGTTAATGCTTTGTATCTTAATCCTGAACTTGGTGAAGGAAAATAATTCATTTCAAATTTGTTTGATGATGATTCATTCCATTGTTTGAGAGTGTTCCGGACAATAGAGTTAATGCCGTCGCATCCTACTAACAGAAAAGGCTCAAATTTGATTGTTTTACCGTTATCGATTTCGGCAATAATTTCCAATTTTTCAGATTGATTATCATTACTAATAGTTTTATTTATTTCAACACACTTTGCATTAAAAATTACGTTAATACAGTCTTGCCAATTATTTTCTATCTCTTGATAAAGTAAGTTGACAAAAGTCTTGCGAGTTATCCAATAAGCGGCTTTCCGGTCTGGATCTACAATTGGTAACTTTGATGTTTTACTATTTCCATCTGCCGTAATTTTAGTTAAATAAAAATCCGTAGTTGCAACGCCGTTACTTGCTAAATTATTTGTGAGTTCAAGATAATCTGTAAATTTTTGACCGCGACCATCGATTAAATAGTTAAATGATTTATCTGGTTCGTAATAATCAGCACAAGGACGTTTCTCTAATACTGTAATATTTTGCCAACCGCGTTTAGCTAACATTAATGCGGTTGCAAATCCGGAGGGACCACCTCCGACAATTAATACTGGTTGATGAGAATTTTTATCTAGTTTCATTTTATATATATAGCTGTTTTATATAATTTATAATAATTTGAGCTATTAAGAAACCCGATTTTCTCAAAAACCGGGTTTATAAAATCTCACTATTGATTTACGGGTAATGTGTAAATAAAAACTTTAATTTTGACAAATACGGTTAAGATGACCGCACTAAAACATTAAGCTGATAACACAGCTTTTACTTTGCCAAAACGTCGCTCTCTATTTTGATAGCTGATTAATGCTTGTTGAAATGCCGCTTGGTCAAAATCGGGCCATAAAGTATCGGTAAAATACATTTCTGTGTAAGCCATTTGCCATAAAAGAAAGTTACTCAAGCGCTTTTCACCGCTGGTACGAATCAGTAAATCTGGTGCGGGAATATCTACTGTATATAAGTTTTTTTCGATTAAATCTTCGCTAATATCTTCTGGTTTAATTTCTCCTTTTTGAACTAGTTCGGCTAGTTGACGACAAGCGCTGACAATTTCTTTACGACTACCATAATTTACGGCAACATTAAACTGAATATCTCGATTATTTGATGTTTCTAACATTGAACGCTGCATTTCATTTTGCAATGATTTTGGTAATGCAGATAAATCACCAACAAAATTAATTCGCACTCCTTCTCGATGCATTTCTTCTAATTCACGACGCAACATTTTTTCAAACAGAATCATCAGAAAATCAACTTCTTCGGTTGGTCTTCGCCAATTTTCAGTAGAAAAAGCATAAGCTGTTAAAATCTTAATTCCCCAATCTTTGCTGCATCGCAATAGTTCTTTGAGCGTTCTCGCACCTTGCCGATGTCCGGCAATACGTGGTAATTTTTGTTGAGTAGCCCATCTACCGTTACCATCCATGATTACGGCTACATGATGGGGTAAGTTTTGTGAGTTTAAATCAATGGGTAGGTTTGAATTCATAGAATTTTAGATTTTAGAGTTTAGATTTTATACAAAAAATTAGGCATTAAGTAAGGGAAAATTGACATTTTGAAATCCCATTTCCCCAAATATTTCATTTAAATACACTGGTGTCAGGGTATTATTTTAAATCCATAATTAATCTATCGCAGAGGTACAGGTAAATAACAGGTAGGTTTGTGATTAAAACTCCAGGAATGGCATTTCAGCCTAAGTATTTATTTTGTCGCGATTACCAGTTTAAGCGCTGTGCTAATGATTTGTCAGTCGGGCAAAGTATGGTTAAAAGTATGATTGATATATTGGTAATCAAAAGTTAAAGATTTATTTAACAACGCAAAGGTACGCGGAAGTATTCGCAGAATCGCGCTGAGGAAGTGTTAATTATTCGCTGAAGATCGGAACTATGAGTTTAATTAGAGTTACATTCACTGTGAGAAAGTTGTTCAAAAAAAAAATTATTTTTTAGTCCTAGTTACGACCGATCAAAATTTATCTTGAATTATTAAACCATTCGTTAAAGATAGTTTGATTAGAATATTCATTTTAATATTGCTATTCATATTGCTATCTTCATAATTTCTTTAAAAACGTAACTGATAATTATGTATTGATTTTTATTTGCGATCGCCTGTTAAAGGATGAGAGTGAAGTTAATTAAAAAAAATCTGCTGAAAAATCAAGTTTACACAAACTTGTCTTTAAAGACTGGTTTCCAACTGTAGACTAAGATTGAGCAAGATTTTTATATTAGTAAACTAAACTACCTTGGTCGTTAAACAATGGATGATGAGGCAGTATTGGTATGGTTGGATACTATAATACCTTATAAAACTGGAGAACAATTAAGCGAATTAGAAAAGGTGATTGTTCAACAGGTTTGGTTGGGAAGAAGATATTTGGAAATTGCCGATTTCTACGGCTGTACTGAGGGACACGCTAAGGATGTGGGTTCTCGGTTGTGGAAGTTACTTTCTAAGGTAATGCGTCAGAAGATTACCAAAAGTAACTGTCGCAGGGTTTTAGAAAAGTGTTTTCGTAAAGCAGGTTCGATATCTGGTTTGTTTGATTATCAACATTCAAGCAGTGCTAATGGAAAATTTATTGTTCCAGATATTGACATCACCCGTGAACAAAATGGGCTTTGTTTATACGAATTCAAACAAGAAGATATCAATTTTATTGGTAGAAGCGATGCTATCGATCGCATTCATAATTTGGTAAATATTGGTACTAAAGTTATTGCAATTCAAGGTGAAGGAGGTTTGGGAAAAACTACTTTGGCTCAACAATACCTTCATTCTCAAGGATTTGATGCGGTTTTGGAATTGTTGATGGCTCATGAGACTCAAAACATTACTTCGGCTCAACGGGTGGTGGAAGAATGGTTGAAATATGATTTAGCACAAGAACCGGGGTTAGAATTTGGGGTAACATTGGGAAGGTTGAAGCGACAACTTCAAGCAAAGCGAATTGGAATTTTAATTGATAATTTGGAACCCGCGCTGGATGCAAAAGGACGATTTGTTGCACCTCATCGCAATTATATAGAATTACTACGGATTTTAACGGATGCAAGAGTAAAATGCACAACTTTAATTACTAGTAGAGATAGACTTTGCGAACCGGAATTAAATGTAACTCACTATCGACTTCCCGGTTTAGATGAAGTTACGTGGTTGCAGTATTTTAGTAATCGGGGAATGGCGATCGCTCTACCCATTTTACAAAAAATGCACCATGCTTACGGTGGTAACGCTAAAGCAATGGGAATTCTTTGCGGTTCGATTCAGGAAGATTTTGACGGTGATATTACTGCTTATTGGCAAGAAAATCACGCTGACCCTTTAGCGGTAACGGATTTAAAAAATTTAGCTGCAAGTCAATTCAACCGCTTACAAAATCTGGATTCTCAAGCATATCGTTTGTTGTGTCGTTTGGGATGTTATCGTTATCAAGATGTTCCGACTGTTCCAACTCAAGGATTTTTAAGTTTATTATGGGATGTCGCACCGGAACAACATCGTCAAATTATTGCTTCGTTGAAAAATCGTTCTTTGATAGAGTTTAGCAAAGGTGAATATTGGCTGCATCCGGTAATTAGAGCCGAAGCTATTTCTCGTTTACGTAACGGTGAAGATTGGGAAATTACCAATCATAAAGCCGCTGAATTTTGGACGGATAGCGTGCAAACAATCGAAACTTTTCAAGATGCTTTGCAAGCGTTAGAAGCTTATTATCATTATATTGAAATTAATCAATTTGAGTTAGCCGGAAAACTGATTATCAAAAGTAGAAATAATCAATGGGGGCAATTTTTACCCCTCGGCAGTACTTTGTATAGAATGGGTTTAATTCAACCAGTTTTAGCTGCAATTATTCACATTATTAACCATATTGACGACGATACAAAAATCAGCGAGTTATATAATATTTTAGGCGATTTATATTGGATAAGCGGCAAGATACAGCCAGCAATTGAATATCAAGAGAACACAATAAGTTTAGCAAGAAAGGCATTAAACTCTTTAAGTAATCAAAATAATAAGCAAGCTTTTTATTATTATAGAATGCTGGAAGTAGATTCTTTATTAAGTATCGGTCTTTATAAAATTGATTTATGGGAATTATCAGAAGCCGCTCAATTATTTCAGCAGGTAATTTCTTTAGCTCAAAACACCGCACATCATTCTTGGGCAGAAAAAGCTGCTGTTTGTTTATCTTTAGTTAATTCTTATTTAGAGCAATATAAATCTTCTCGTTTACTTGCTGATGAATGTTACAAAAACATCACCGCACAAAGGATTGAGAAAACGGGGAGATTTGCTTACTTTATGCAAATACTCGGTCAAACCTACGTTAATTTAAAAGATTTTACTAAAGCCAAGCATATGTTTTCGATGGCATTAACTTTTGCAGAGGAAAGTCACTATACGCAAGTTCAAGCAAAAAGTTTGAATGGTTTAGCTGAAATTTCTCGGAAAAATCAAGATTTTGAATCAGCTTTGAAGAATCATTTAGCAGCGATTGAACTGTTAGATAAAATTGGCGCTAAATGCGATCTAGCTGAAGCATATTTTCAGTTGAGTTTGACTTATCGGAGTATGGGGAAAGAAGGTGAGAGTCGAGTGAATGTTCAGAAGGCTGTTCAGATTTTTGATGAGATAAAAGCGCCGAAGCAGGTTGAGAAGATCGGTGAGCAATTATCAATAAAGAGTTAATGATTAATATTTTAAAACATCACAAGGATTAGCAGCTAGACTTTGAGAATGGTTGGCAGTGAGTGGTTTCGGATCGTGTAAAATCCCAGCGCAAACCATCATTGGAATGGGTGAGTAAAGCTTAACAACACAGTGGAGCGGACGGTACAAAGTCTTGGCGCTTCGTTTCCGGTATTTCTTCACAGTGATTTATCAACTTTTTAAGTAGTAACTCACGCCCGAATCACAGTAATAGCACGTTGATTTTCAGTCACAACAACCTGAGTTGACAAACGTTCCTCCATTGGTAATGCATTTTTACGCCGATCAAACACCAGTAACCACCCTTCATTCAATCCCAAACGGGCTAAATACGATTCTAATTGTTCGATTCCTTCGGGTTGGGGGTCACGTTTTTTTTCTCGCCATACTTTTAATTCAATACCAAGGGTAATAGAACCATATCTCAAACATAAATCCATTCTGTCACTACCGATTGCATATTCCCGTTCTAGCGTACCACCACCATTAACAACGCGATGCAAGAAAGCCATTAATACTAAATGGGGTGCAATTTCGTGGTAGCCAGTACTACCTAATAATGGTTCCCCATGCTGTCTCCAAAATTTGATAAAAGCTTCAAGTAAGGCATCTTTATTTAATTCCCCTGACTGAGTTAACCAAGTTGGCGCAATGGTGGGTAGAGAAGCCATTGGTGTCACCGTTAATACTCTCGGTAAAACCTCGCGATAAATTGGGTTTGCCATTGTTAATCCACCTTGGGGATGCATTACACACAAACCCAAATCAATTACAAATTGAATATCATCATTGGGGATATCTCCTAATTCCAAACCAGCTAAGATTGGTTCGATAATCGCTTTTATCCTTGGTTCTCGTAAGCGTTCGGCTAAAGAATCTAAATGGGTATCCCGACGAGCAATTAATATTTCCTTGGCTTGTAAAATATGCTCTTTGGTAATAGGAATACTTCTATCCTTAACCATTTTTTCTACAACTTCCTTAGCTAATGCATTAACTAACCAAGGCTGACCTTGAGTTAAATCAAAGGCTGTTGCGCTTGCTTCTGGCGTGAAAATTTGTCCTGTATATTCTGTATGTTGTTGGTATAACTCTGCCACTTCTTCGGCGTTAAAATTTCTCAGGGTGATAGAACTGACTTTGATATTAAAAGGGCTAGCTGTGTTTAAGCGATCGCTTCCACCCGATGCAACTTTATAATCGCGTACATCTCGTAAACCGATTAATCCCACAGAAGAGGGAAAATTTTCTGGACGATTGGGATAACCGTCGCGTAGCTGCCGCAACACTGAAATCAAAGTATCATCTTGCAGGGAATCAATTTCGTCAATAAATATTGCTAAAGGTCGAGGAGAAACCTGCGCCCAAGCTTGTAAACTAGCTTGAATTCTTTGTCCTGCTTCCTCATATACCCAAGTAGGAGGTTGTAAATCCTGCGGTAGACGGATGGCAATTGCACCACGCCAAGCTCCCAAAATTGCTAATTCGGCTGCGCTGGGGTCATTATTAAAGGCACTTCCCACCTCTGCGGATAACATCACTGCTGTGTAACGTCCACTTGCGGTAAGTTGTTGCGCTAGTGCTAGCATTGCCGTAGTTTTACCAGTTTGACGAGGTGCGTGAACGACGAAATAACTACGCTGCTCGATTAACTCCTCT
>NZ_JAYGHM010000111.1:0-14614 GCF_034931125.1 Rivularia sp. UHCC 0363
AACCAAGCTTGATTTAGCTCTTGCGACCATACACAATCATGTAAAACATAACCACTGGGATAGGGGGCATTCACCACCCAAATTGCGAAATTGTCAGTGCCTGTATGAACTAGACAGGCGATCGCCACGTTTAAGGACGGACAAGGACTTGGTACACGACGAGTTTGGTATAATTCCTCAGAAGACTGTTCTAACTCTTCAGCTAATTCTGTATACTTCCCACCTAAACGCCTCAACACCTTCGCTGTAATTTGAGCAAAAGGACGAACTGAAACTCCACCCGAATCATCAAACAACCCCGGATTAACCAACATCGCCGTAAACTCATCAACAGATAACCCAGCCCTTTGCGCTACATATTCCGAAACCTTACGCAATACCTCAGTTGACTCGGTTAATGGAACTGCATCAAGCAGCAAATCCCGCACCCCATCCACAAAGTCATATTGAATTTTATCCGCTTCTACACCTTCATCAATTGGCGACAATGGCTTTAATATTCCACCCAAAAACACCTCAGCCACATGAACTTGACTTGATTGCGGTAACATTGTCTGCCGTATCAACCGCACCACTGGTAAACTAATAGGTGCAGTTGCCAAAAGTCCCGCTAATTTCCGTGCCATTGGTGAAGCTGTGAGGCGAAAGCGTTGTAAACGTTGTTTGGCTGAAAGTTCAACGTGAGAATTTTCTATTGACTCGTCACCAATATCAAATATTTTCGCATCCGGTGCAAGTAAAAATCCTTTAGTTTGCACATCTCCCGCACCTGCTACCATCCAAGCCCAATTCTTTAGCGATTCTGGTTCTAAAGTTACTACGGGTACTTTTAGCTTGTTAACAACATCGCTTTCATCAAGCAAATCCAATGCTGTCATTATTAACTGTTGGTTGGGTACTCCAGGAGCTAGACTCCGGAGCAAAATTGAATCAGCAACACCCAAAGCGCTTCTTTCCCAAAGCCACTCTGGTAATACTTGAATGATTGTCATTGGGCTAGTGCTAGCCCAAGCAGCTAAAGCTTTTGTTATCGTACCGTTGTGCCAAGCTGGAGAAACACAATCACTTATAATTACAAACAAACGCCGACCATTGGGGTCAATAAGTTCTCTGGGATTATGTAACTTTTGTTGGCGAGATACCGAACCAATTCTAGAACGCAGCCATACTTTACTATCTTCCGAGATAAATAATCCCCAAGTTCGCACATCTCGGAAAGCACCATGTCTTTCAAGTAGTTGTTTAAATTCTTTGATAGTTTGCTTCCAAAGCATCATTGATGCTCCCTCGTCTATTACCAAAGCCATTTCTAGCCAGCGTTCGGGAGCAGGTCGCATTACGGGTAGCCAAAGTTTCTCTTCAGCAATGCGTTCTGCGGTAGCGCTTTCATCAAGGATAAATTCGCTTTTGGAAGGGACTCGGCGTTTTAAAGGTCGAAGAGCGCGGGATATTTCTAATTTGTTTCGTAATGCTTGAGCGGCAGGAACTTTGATGGGCAAGTCGCTTGAAGTTTGGCTATTATCCTGGGGCGATTGGGAATAGACGTTAGTGCTAGTTTCGGTTTTGGTGGCAGACTCTAGAGAATTGTTATTTTGATTTAATGGTAATTGAGGCGCAGTTGGAGTGATTTCTGAGGTTGATACTGGTGTTGGCTGTTGCAATTGTAGTAAAGGCGAAGAATCGGAGCGCCGCATTTGCACGGTAAGCCAAAGGATATCGGCAATCTCTGTATCATCTAAATCAAATCCCAGGTTTTCAAAAGCACCAATTACCCGCTCAATCATATATCCTCTGTACTTGTGAGATATTTCATCAATGCGTTGAGCAACCGTTCTTTATCATCACCAACCGGACTCCTTTCACGGGTTACTAAATAAATAGCATTGAGTAACTGATCCGTTGCTAAATCACCTGCATCGCTTCTGTCTCGACGTTGCATAAATTCGGTGATTACAGCTTCTGCTTCAGTCGTTACAGTATCGCCCAAGTGAGCTTGAACAATTTTTTTCAACGCCGTTGCATCAGGATTTTCCATTGTCAATCGCAAACAACGTCGTAAAAACGCCGGAGGAAATTCCCGTTCGCCGTTGCTAGTTAGTAGTACAAAAGGAAATTGGGTACAGCGCACCCTTCCTTTTTTTATAGTAGCGACACTGCCATTATAAGTACGTACTTCCACTGAGTCGTATTCTTCGGGTAAGCGAGCTAATTCGGGAATTTCAAATTCCCCTTCTTCAAATATATTCAATAAATCGTTAGGTAAATCGATGTCACTTTTATCAATTTCGTCAATCAGCAAAATGCGGGGATGAGGTGACGGTAGCAGGGCTGTTCCCAAGGGACCAAGTTGGATATATTTGCCGATAGTCTCGGTATTATCCTTGCCTTGAGCATCTTGTAAACGTCCAATTGCATCGTAGCGATAAAGTCCTTCTTGCAGGGTTGAGCGGGTAGTAATCGCCCATTGCAGTACAGAACCCAGCTGTAGCTCGTGAGCAACTTTGTAAGCGAGGGAAGTTTTACCAGTTCCCGGTTTACCCGTTACCAACAAAGGACGGCGCAAGTAAAGTGCTGCATTAACTAGTTCAATTTCATTGCGACGGACTTGAAAGGTTTCACCTCGTTGTTTTTGCTTAGTTTTTCCGAAGTCACGCCATTTTGGCGGTTCGGGAAGATTTTTAACTCCATCATGGGGCTTGTCTGTACCTCGAAAAATCAGCCAGTCGCTCATTCTTTGTTCCTCATTTACGATACAGAGAATTCCAATGCAGGGTTTGGTGGTACTCGATTGGGGTTATCCCATAGTAAAACTAAATGATTACCCAAATGTTGATCGCGATCGGCTGCGAAACGTTGTTCTTTCACGCGAGTAGCTAATTCGTGTAATGGCTTTTCTAGTAGCGTGTCAAAGTCAATAGCATTATTTAGACTTTTCACTTCACAGCGCGACCAAAGTACAATTGGTGTTCCTGCACTGTGAACAGCCCTGAGTAAATTATCCCTTTCTGAGTTTGACAACGTACAGCATACCTTAAGAAGAATTTTTTGAGTCAATAATTTTCTTAATTTATTTGGGTCAAAACGAGCTTGAGAAATCGTTATGATTTCCTCATGACAAGGAATATCTTTCCAAGTAAAATTTACTTTTTCCCAATTGCTTCGCCAATAGGAACCTTGTTGGGTACGTAATTTTTTCAAGCGTTCGTAGGAACGTACCACAACCCGATGCTCTACCCCAATATTAATATCAAAGCCCTCGTCGTCTTGATACGACCATTTTTCGACTTCATCATTTAGCCGATCGCGTGGGAGAAAGATTTCGATAGTTAGTTCTGTTGGCTGTCCTTGCAAGTATTCTTCAAAACATTGCTGGAGCAATTTACTTAGCAGTAGGGGCAGATTTTCGGGTACAAAAGAAATTTCTGGTTGCTGTTCGTCAACTGTTAAAGGTTTAAAACGTTCCCAAGGGTCTTTGATAGTATCATCGGGGATAAACCAAGCTTTGAGAAACAATTTATTGTTTATTTCTGGACAAAGTTGGATTAGTAGGTAGGAATGAAGTGGTTGTAAGGATTTAGTTTTATTTTTAGTTTCAAAAGAATTGTTAGTTAATAATTGCCCTAGTTTTTCACGTTTAATTTGCTCCATATTTTTATCTTGAGCAAGCAAATATATAAAATTTAATAACGGTGAATTATCGGGGTTTGTCTGGGGAATCTCTACTAATTGGGCAATAATATCATCAATGTTTTTTGGTTTTTCTCGCCAATCAAACCAACCATCGGGAAGCTTGATTGCGGAGAAAGCTTTACTAATTGTGGCAAAATCGGAAATATTCAAGATGAGATTTATTTGGTTTTGAATATTCTCCTGTTTGATATCCCCAGTGCTTAAATCTCGTCCCGCAAAAATATCTTTCAAAATGTCTTGTTGGGTTTCTGATTTTATGATTTCCTCACCCATCACTTCCTGCAAGACTTTTTTTATTGCTTCTGCATCCGTATTTTGGTAAATCTTATCGCCAATATGAATATCTCTACCTTCAGCAATATTGACAATATGCTTACCAATCTGAATTTCCTTTTCGCCATTACCTCTACAAAGTAAACTTCGTAATTTTTCTCTGTCATCCTCAGTTTCCTGATGGTTGACAATGCGTTCAAAAATAAACTCTAGGTTGTTACACTCACTCATTGATATTGTTTGCGATTGTGGCTAAAGCAAGAGAAAAGTAGACAAACTGAAAAAATACTGTTGATAATTAGTATTTATTATGACAAATACTACAATTTTAGTGTTCCTTGACCGTGTAATATCACTGACATCGGGAATTAAGATCGTAAAAACAAGTTGAGCAGAGGAGAGCAAACGTTATGAGTAGTGTATTTAAAGACATCAAAGTGATTGGCGAGTACGAACAACCTGAATGGATTGCCGCCAAACTCAAAAATATGCAAGACCCAGATTTTCAGGACAATGTGTCCGAAGATACGAATCCAACTAGAGGTGGTAAAGGTATTTTAGAGTTCTTAAACTTAGTTCAAGACCAGCCTTGGATGTATGCAACTCATAAATTTGGTTACATTCCTCCCACTAAACCAGGTTCGCTAGAGCCTCAAGTTATCAAAAATCCTAGTGCTATTACTGCGGATACTAGTCTTAAAAATAACAGTATAAATATTCGTTTAGACCGTCTACATATTGCAAAATATCCCGGTGGTGGAACCCATAATGTGATGGTGACTTTTGCAGCTAGGAATCAGGTAGCAAATACACAGGAGACTGTCAGCTTTAGTCAAACTTATCGGGTACAGGAAGGACAATCTGCTGGTATTGCTGGTTATCCGGTGTTTATTGGTTTAAATGTTGGTTCCCAAGGGGTAGCTTTTGAATGCTCGACGGTAAATGTCAAAAATAACGAAGACAAAGCAATATTGAGCGCATTAGAATCTTCACCATTTCAAAGTGGACTTAAATTATTAACAACAGCACAACCTGCGATCGCGCCTTTTACGGAAATCACTGTAGGTGTAGTTAAAATGTTGGCACAACGCAGTGAAAATGTTGCTGTGCAGAAATTTTATCTGGGATTGGATTTTGAAAATATGGCAATGGGGTGTCGTTTAGCAGAAGGTAATTACATCGCAATCCAGGTTGATGATGAAATTGCAATTAATTGGGAAAGGTGGGTTTACAAACCTGGTATTGGTGCAATTGTACATAAAGCATCGGATTATGAAACCCTGCCTTATAATTATGTTATTTTCCGCGTCAGTCGTTATGAAGAATAATTAGCAGTCAAAATAATCTTGTTTCTAATTCACAGATATTGTTTAAATGGAGTTAAATAAAAATGAGCGATAATTTCAGTAAATTTAATAATGGTTATGCACTTTTGATTGGTGTTGGAGAATCTAAATATGCTCCTTTATCATTGCCTGTAACTGTCAAAGATACTCAAGCAATTTATGCGGCTTTAATTGATCCAGAATTATGTGCTTATCCGGATGATAAAGACCATATTCGGGTTTTAAATAATCAAGAAGCAACTCAAGCAGCTATCTTAAATGGTTTGAATTGGTTAAAAGAAAAGGCTGAATATGACACGAATGCAACTATTTTTATTTACTATTCTGGTCATGGTTGGGTAGATAAGAATACGCAAAAATATTATTTACTACAACATGATATTAAGCCTACTAAATTAGCCGCTTCTGCATTATCAGCAGAGATTTTTACTGATGCATTGCGACAGATTGAAGCAGAACGTTTATTTGTTGTGATTGATAGTTGTCATGCTGCGGGAATGGCAACTTCTAAAGAAGCTGATTTAGAATTAGAAGAAGAATTTGATGATTTTATTCGACTTGCTCCATCTAAGGGTTTTATTGATGCATTGAAGCAGGGTAAAGGAAGAGTGGTATTTACTTCTTCTAAAGGTGAACAAAAATCATATATTAAAGATAATTCATGCAGCATCTACACCTATCATTTCCTTGAAGCTTTACAAGGTGCTGGAAATAAATCGGGTGATACAGAGGTGCGAGTTTCTAATATTATGAATCATTTGGGTAAAGCTGTATTTGAAAGTGCGCGTCAGTTATATAATGCCGAGCAAGAACCTCATTTTGATCTGGATGCAGGAGATTTTATCATAGCTAAGTTACGAGGTGGGAAGGGTTTACCAAGTAAGGGATGGGATGAAGTAAAACCGGAAGCTACCCAGAAGATTAATAAAATTGCCGATGTTATTAATCAGCATGGGAAATTTATCACTAATATTAATGAAGCTCGCGATCTTCATATTGGTGATGTTTATCACTAATGAGCCATAGTTATATTTTTCCGGAATCGGTCATCATTTGATTGAAGTTGCTTATAATTACAGTAAAATTACTGAGGAGCAGTCCTAAGAATGCCTGACTCTGACGATTTATTAGCCATTATTGAGCGTATTCTCAGTCACCAGCATACTGAGACAGATTTAGCATTATTGCGTCAGGCAATTAGCGCAAGCTCCAACCAAGGTACGCTACAGATTGGCAAGTATAACGTTAATATCGGGGAAGGTAGAGATATTCACATTGGTGACAAGATTTATCAAGGTAGTCCTCGTAAAGCCGCAACTGCTGTCAATCGCATCCCCTATGCTGGTACTCCTAATTTTGTCGGACGAAGTGATGAATTAACAATAATTCACGAGAAATTGCATCAAGAAAATAACGCTGTGGCGATTTCTGCGGTGTCGGGAATGGGTGGGATTGGGAAAACAGAATTAGCGGTAAAATATGCGAGAGAATATATAAATAATTATCCCGGTGGGATTTGTTGGTTAAATGCTAGAGATGCAAATTTAGCTGCGGGAATTATTCAATTTGTACAGCTACAAATGGGTTTAGAAGTTCCTCAGCAGGATTTTCAAGGAAATCCATTGACGCTGATTCAACAAGTAGCTTGGTGTTGGCAAAATTGGCAACCACCAGAGGGTTTGGTATTGGTAATATTAGATGATGTGACGAATTTGGAGGGGTTTGCTGAGTTAATTCCCCCAAATCATCGCTTCCGGATTTTGATGACAACGAGATTACGAGATATTGATGCAAATGTTGAGGAAATTGCTCTCGGTGTGTTGTCACCGGAAGAAGGATTACAACTATTAATTAATATCGTTGGGGAGAAGCGAATACGTCATTACGTTCGCGTAGCGTGTCCGAAGGACTCGGAACGAAGTAATCGCAATGACTCGTTAGAAGTGAAAGATGTTGGGATTGCTTCCTTACGTCGCAATGACACCGAACTAGGAACAGCGCAAGAGTTATGTGAATGGTTGGGATATTTACCTTTAGGAATCGAATTGGTGGGACGGTATATCAAGAAAAAACCTCCCCATTTTACTTTAGCGAAAATGCTGGAATTGTTGAAACAGCAGCGACTGAATCAAGAAGCAATGAATCCCCAGCAAAAAGGATTGAGTACTGCACAACGGGGAGTTTTAGCTGCATTTGAAATCAGTTGGGTGGAATTGAGTCCAGAAACACACAGAGTTGCGGGGTTATTAAGTCTATTTGCAGCGGATATTTTTGTGTGGGAATGGGTAGAATCAACAGCGAAATTACTCAACTGGGATGAGTCTGATGTTGAAACAGCAATTGAGCAACTTTATCAACGTCATTTAGTCGGGTGTGTAGAAGACGATGGGGAATATTCTTATCAAATTCATCCTTTAATTCGAGAGTTTCTAAAAATAAAATTAACAGCAGATGCTGATATCAAGGAAATTAAACAAGCATTTACCAATACTTTTATGGAAATTGCTCAGACAATCCCTCAAACATCAACTTTAAAATTTATTAATTCACTTAAAAAAGCTATTCCTCATTTAACAGAAGTCGCAGAAAACTTGATAGATACAGTCAGCGATGAAGATTTATATTGGGCTTTTACTGGTTTAGCTAGGTTTTACGATGGACAAGGTTTATATGCATTAGCTGAACCTTGGTATGAACAATGTGTATCCGCAGTCAAATCCCGTTTGGGAGAAAATCATCCCGACACAGCAACTAGCTTCAACAATTTAGCAGAACTTTACCGTTCCCAAGGAAGGTACGAAGAAGCAGAACCACTTCATATCGAAGCTTTGGAGTTAAGAAAACAGCTACTCGGAGTTAATCATCCCGACACAGCAAGCAGCTTGAACAATTTAGCAGCACTCTACTATTCCCAAGGAAGGTACGAAGAAGCTGAACCACTTCATATCGAAGCTTTGGAGTTAAGAAAACAGCTACTCGGAGTTAATCATCCCGATACAGCACAAAGCTTCAACAATTTAGCAGGACTCTACGATTCCCAAGGAAAGTACGAAGAAGCTAAACCCCTTTACATCCAAGCTTTGGAGTTAAGAAAACAGCTACTGGGAGTTAATCATCCCGATACAGCACAAAGCTTCAACAATTTAGCAGAACTCTATCGTTCCCAAGGAAGGTACGAAGAAGCTGAACCCCTTCACATCCAAGCTTTGGAGTTAAGAAAACAGCTACTGGGAGTTAATCATCCCCACACAGCAATCAGCTTGAACAATTTAGCACTACTCTACTATTCCCAAGGAAAGTACGAACAAGCTGAACCCCTTTACATCCAAGCTTTAGAAATTGTAGAACGGGTTTTGGGAGTTAATCATCCCCATACGGTGACTTGTCGGGGAAACCTGGAATATTTACGCGCACAGATGGGAGGAAGTGGGGGATGATTGGTTGGGAAGGTTGAAAAAACTGTTTTTGGGGTGATCGAAAAAATGCGATCACTTTTGTTGTGTTCATGAGAATTTTGCGATCGCTAACAGGTTAAGTGGAACAGAGTGGAACCCAAATATATAACCCACATTCCGCACCCTAATCTGTAATACTCGGTTATCACGGGTAATACATTAAACAAAAAAGAATCAAATTACACAAATATCTTTTTTTTAGTTTAGTAAATCGCGATCGCCATACAAAACTAATGTCAATAAGAATCAATAAGGAGAGTCTTATATTTGAAGAAGTATTTATACTTGATAGATAATAAAATATTATATATAATTTATATTTTTCCAGATAAATCTAATGTCTAGAATAATAAAGTAGAAAAAATAGTATTAAAACTAAGAGGTAAAAGAAATAAAGCTTCTAACTCTAATAATAAATAATTTGATAAATAATTATGTTAACTATTGAAGCTAATATTGATAGTATCGATAGCATTCAATTGGTAGAAAATTTAGAATGTATTTCCTATCTTCAGTAAGATTAGATATTTGTTTATCATTGTTCAAAAATACAAGGTTAATAGATTGAAAACATTGGAATATCCATCTCAATGTTGGGCGTTCTGTAGGTTTACCCAATTGATTTTTAATAGTAGATTTAGATGATGAAAGAGCAGCACGAATTTGTCTTTGTGCAAGAGTATAAACTAATAAACATAACGCCATTATCATTCCAAGAGCTTCTATTCTTTTTGGAGTTTTAAGAAAAACACTGTCTGCAAAAAATAAAGGGTCTTTAAGAAAACCAAAACCCCTCTCGCAAGATTGTTGAGCTTTATATTCAGAAATCATTTCTGAATTACTAAGTATATTTTCATCTAAAACATTTGTAGCAAGAACAAAACGTCCAGCACTTTGAATACTATTACTTATAGCAGGTTCATTTTTTGATAATGATGCTTCTATCTGGTAAAAAAGCTTTTGATTTTCAGTTTTATCAGATAAAGTTTTTTTATGAATATGAATATTATCTAAATTATGATATTTGAATTTTTTAGATAACTTTGATACTGCTTTCATTGCATCTTCATAACAATTAAAATGTTCTCTTTGTAATTTTTTTAATTGCGAAGTTGCGCTAATTTCGGATTTTTGAATTCTTTTTTCTAATTGTCGTAGGTCAGATTTCTTTCTGGCTTCACTTTGAACTACTAACCATCTTTGTTGAATATCAGCATAGCTACTTTCTTTTACAACATATGAGTAACCATTTATTTGACTTTTGACTAATTCAGAATCATCTATAGTTGAAACCAATCTTTTAGCTTCAGCTAGTGATAATGGTACGCGAGATAACCATTTAATATCAGATAATAATTTTAAATTTGTAGCAGTATATAAAGCACTATCTGCGACCATCAAACTATCAACTTCTATTTGCTTCTTAAAATCAACTAATATTTTACCAAAACTGGCAGAATCTACTTCATTTCCAGATGCAGTTTTGAAAAAAATTGGTATATCTCCGTCTCCAGAACAGATTAAATCAATAATAAATTGTTTTAAATCTGGTCTATGGTCACGAGAATAACCATATGTTATTTTAATTTCTTCTGGCTCTGTACTTTCTATTTCCGATTTGTTTGCTTCCAAACCTTTTTTGTTATATTCACCATGTAGATGAAAAGATGAAGAATCTAGATGTTCAAATAATAATGATACATCAAATATCTTAACTGCATTTAATGAAATTGCTAAGAAAACATTACTTAATCCTTGATTAAATAATTTATCCATTGTTCTACCCAACTTATCATCATTAAGATATTCAGGTTTTACTCCTTCTCCAATTAAATGTTCACAAGCTCGATTCTCAAAGAATTTTGAAAACATATACAGTGGTGCAGAAGCAAAGCCTAAACCATTTAAAATCATTGCTTTTACAACATGACCAGAACTAATTTTTTCGGAAATATCTTCTCCAACTAAGCTATTAACTATTTCTACTAACCCAATTGAATCAATAATTCCGGCAACTATTCCTAAATGGTCAATATTTTTAATTTCAATTTCAGATAGAGTAGACATAGCACCTATAAAATGTGAAAAACACCTTGCTCGTATTTTCACACTTTATGTACTTAAAAACTTATAAAAATCTGTTATTTCCTATCAGCAAAATTCTTATCTCAACTAAAATCTACAATACTGGCTACTCAATACATAATTACTAGTATTAACAGTAATCTTTCTCATTTGGTTTCAATAATTATAATTGCTTGATAGTTTTTATGTACTATTAATGACTGTCAACTTATTTTGGAAGTTGTGGGGTGCGGAATGTGGGCTAGAACAAACGAAAGGTTGCTTATCATTCGTTAATACTTGAATCAAAGCATTCACTGATTTAATACTTTCAAGTTTTCCTAAAGCTTCTATTACACTGGAACGAACAAAATAGTTTTCATCTAGTATGGATTTTAATAAAGCTGTCACTTCTTTTTCCGAGCCAATATTCCCTAGTGCTAAAGCTGCATGATACCGTATACGAAAGTCTTGATGCTTTAATGATTGCAATAAGAATAAAATAGCTTGATGGAAGACTCTTTCCCCTAACACTTTTTTGCTTGATAATTACGTCCTTTTAAATAATATTCAGAGCCTTTTCTACTTACTAACTTTTTATCAGTTAACGAAATAACTAACTCTAAAATACCTGTATTAGAAGAAACAATTTTTTCTAAACCAGAAACTATACTGTCACACAGCCAATAATTACTCTCTTCTTCATGTTTTGCAATCTCATTTAAAGCAGAAATATGCTCATCTTCCGATTTCTTAATTGTATTTATTGCTTCATCATCACCCAACTTGTCTAATGCCTCAGCGATAATATAAGCATTTTCATGATTTTTATTATTCCATGCTTCCTGCAATGGCTTAACTGCTTTTGCAGAACCTGTTAAACCTAAGAGATAAAATTTTAGTTTCTGGGATACATTTAACTTTAATATTAACTTTACTGTCTGTTCGTGAAAGTTATTTCTTACTTCTCCTGCTAACCTTGCCCCTAACATTAAATCTACATCTAATGCTTGTTTGATAAATTCTATCGCTTCTTCTTCTGCGACTTCAGAAAATCCCAACATTAATGCTATGATTTCTGTCCACTTAAGAAGATTCAAATAATTCTGCCTGAGTTGCGTGCTGTTAAAAGTTGGTAACAATTTCAGCAAATCTTTAGCTGCAAAATACTCCTGAAAAGTCGGATGGAAAAACGCATAAACACCCTTCCTGGGATTATCCCCATCCACCCCCACCTTATTCAACCATCCCAATCGCAACGCTAACCCAAACAAAGAATCTGCATCATCTGGTTCCCCTAAATACTCGCATACAAATTCCTGCCGCAATCGAAACCGCGTTGCTTCTTTATCAATTGCTTCCCGTGCTAATTCTCCCAAAGCTGCATTCAACCACTTGCGCTGTTCCCCAGTTGTCACAAACTGTCCCTTCTTCCACTCGTAAAAATCTGCGACAAACTGTTCGTACAATCCTGCTTTCGTTTCCGGTAATTTCCCTTCACTCAAGTACCAATTGAAACACAGCAGCGTTAACCGTAACGGGTTTTTCGCCAAATCCCGAATACGCTCCTTCCCCGGTTCTCCCAATGCCGCATACAACCGTTGTCCTATCTGGATTTCTGCTGATGGGAGCGAGCCAAACCAATTGTCGATAAACTGCTCCACCTGCTGGGGATAGGAAAATTCCAAGGTGCGATAATTATCGAAGGAATCGAGGGCATTGGTACCACCGTCCCAAAGATTTAACCGACAGGAAAGCACAATCCGCGCTTGTTGTAGTAAAGTTCCCGTGCGAAGTTGGCGCTCAATCTCTCCTAACGGATTGCCCACCGTTCCCTGCATTTCATCAACCCCATCCAGCAACAGCCACACCAAACCCCGGCTAAATTGAGCCACAAAATCATTTTTAACTTGGGTAGATGCTTCGGCTTGTCCGACTTTACGGACTACTGCTTGCAACCATACCTCGAATAAATATGCTTCCAGTTCCCGTCCACGCAAATCAGCCAAAGATACCCAAATCACAACCGCATCAGGGATTTCTTCGGACACCCATCGAGCGATTTGCTGCAACAGCGTAGTTTTCCCCGCTCCCGGTTCCCCGATAATTCCAATCCGTTTTCCCTGACTTTTGGGGCTTTGTCTTTGTTGAAGTACCCGTTCCAAAAACTCTTGATGCTCAAAGGTTTGGGTAATTTCGGTTTCCCGGTAAAGTTCCGAACCCTGCTCTGGTGCTACATCCTCCCGTCTTCGAGTTGGCTTTTTTCGCTCCACCAATCCCAATGGTACATACACCTGCTCGGTGCGATAGCTAATTCCCTCTCCTGATGTCAGTGGGTTTGTGGTGAGTCGCAACTGTTCCGACAGCATGGTTTGGCTGATGTGATGCCAGTCAATTTCTACACGTTGAGAATTTTGGGAAAATATTTCCAGGAGAATAGCGCGAATCGTCTCCGCATCAGCACCTTGGTAAATTTTATTGCCAATATGAATGTCCTTCCCCTCGGCAATATTAACGTTATATTTTCCTACTGAACAGTATTGCCATCGCTATTTGACGTGATGAATTGACGTAATTGGGCAATATCATCCTCGTTTGCAGTGTGGTTGAGGATGCGTTCGAGTATTTCTTCCAGTTGCCACGATTCCGCCATCGATCAAACCTATCCCCGCAGCATTAAAATATACTGATATTATAGAGAATTCCTGGGAAAAGCAACGAACAGGTTGTTAATTGTTTAATTTTTGGGCAATAGGCAAGTAGGATAAAATACCTAACTTGTAATTTTTTTCAACGAAACCAAACCATTATCGGCAAAATCTATCTCCAGATGATAATCTTCCATCATCGCAACTCCCAGTAATGGCTTATAACCGGAAGCTAAAACGGGGACTATTTTTTCCACATTGTCCCAAACAATAGTTCCTAAATGTACCGATAACAAGGTTTTGCTACCGTCCGCTAATCTCGCAGGTATACTCGTATACAAAGGAACATTCATTACTTTGCAAGCAGTTTGAATAATTTAGCTGTACTCTACGATTCCCAAGGAAAGTACGAAGCAGCAGAACCTCTTTTTCTCAAAGCATTGGAGTTAAGAAAACAGTTACTCGGAGTTAATCATCCTGATATTCCACAAAGTTTGAACAATTTAGCTGAACTCTACCAATTCCAAGGAAGGTACGAGGAAGCAGAACCCCTTTACATCCAAGCTTTGGAGATTGTGGATCGGGTTTTGGGCGCAAATCATTCCAATACGGTAACTTTTCGGGGAAACATGGAATCTTTACGTACACAGATGGGAAAGAATGGGGATGATTCTTGATTTGGGAGGTTGAAAAGGTGGTTTTTTGGTTAATTATTGTGGATTTCGGTCAATTGACTCGTTGGTAGTGAGGAATTTTGCGATCGCTTTCTTAAGTCGCAATGACGTTTTGACGTTTATTTGTTGGTAGTGGGGACGTTGCGATAAGCGGAGCTTAACCCCAAGGGCGTATTGGATTCTTGGTGATAATTGGAATGCGACTTTATCATGTATTTACGCCAACATATCAAATCGCTTTCAAATAGGTATGGTACATCATTTCTCACCTCCAACACTACCGAACGGAAACTTTTTCCGTTCGGTAAATTGTCTCAATTAAATAAGATACAGATATTCTCATTTTTAAACTTTCTGAGAATAGTGGAATCAATATTTACCCGTACCTATACGCTTCAAAAATATAGCAATTAATAGATTTAGACTAATTTAAAGAAAAGTTATTTTATACGTTCAGAGTATAA
>NZ_JAYGHM010000112.1:0-13363 GCF_034931125.1 Rivularia sp. UHCC 0363
TTGTTTGATGACTTTCTTAGCAGTTTCAATTTGGTACCAGTGTTTGTCAATATTGTAAAGTTCCGCCAGACATACTAATTGGTCGTAGTCAGCCAATATTGATAAATTAAATAGGGACAGTCTGGCTTCATAGCTTTCATATGAGCTAAATTGGCGGTTTTTGAGAGCATAGGCAGCTTGCGAATCTTCAAATTTCAGCGAATAACTATCAGTCATTTGAAATTTAAAATGGTACTGATATTAATTCTGGCAGAAAAAATAGATTCCGATTACTTTTGATACAACTCTTTAGCTTAACCGAACACCAAATAGCGATATAAAATTTTTCTTCGCTGTTTGAGAATCTAGATTGATTTCTGCGCTCAGTAATAAAACTAAGAGTAAGTTAGAGCGCTTCGGAAACCGTAAAATTATAGCAACAAGCACTATGCAGAGATATCTACTGGCGTTACAGGTTTGATGCAATGATGCGGTTGCACCTGTCGTAGGCTATAACCCTTCTCTTCAAGACGCTGAGCCACACGCGACCCAGGAACGCAAACGGAATGCTCTACCCATCGAGAACACCTTACGGTGAAAGAGTTCGGCGCAGTCGTGCGGTTGATCGCATGAGCATCACAGTTAAAATAGTTTTTTTGTACTATTTTATGCTATTATTCAGTCAATGTATTCAATTTTTGTGCCAAGCATTGAAACTGGAGGAGATTTTATGTCCAATCATAGTGGAAGTCGTATGCTCAACGATATTATTCAACTGTTGAATGATCAAGAAGTATTAAATACTATCGGACTGCAAAAATCTCAGCAAGTGATTACTCAAATCGTCGATATTGCATCTAGAATTTATGATTGCAACTCTGGAGAAATTCTAGATGGTCACACAGATTACCTCAATCTTTGTTATTGTTGCCTTGCGATCGCAACCGATCTTGATAATGGTTTGTGCCATTCCTGTCGAAGTTAGCCATTACAATAACTGCAACTTCATCCTCAGCCCCACACCCGACGTAAATTAAAGACGAAACCTAGTAATACTTTATCACCAGATAACGAATCGGGATTTTCTAATACTTCCACAGCATAACCCGGTCGATAAATTTCTACACGTCGCGGTTGTGTATCTAGCAACCAGCCAAATCTTGCAACATTATCAATATACTCTCTCATATGCAGCTTGTAACGATTCAAGCTTATCTGAGCTAGACCATTTTTCATGTATAGTATATTTGTATTGTAATGTTGACAAAGTGAAGCCTCTATCATTCATCTATGCCGGAATTAACTAAAATCCAAACGATAGCCGAATCGTATTCTCCTCAAGAACTATTTGCTGCGTTGGCTTGGCAACGTAAATTCAATAATTTTGACGGGGAACAAGTTATTCGTGACTTATCGCAAAATAATGATTTATGGGAAAGCTTTTTATTTACAAAACCGATTTTTGCCCCAGATCAAAATGGTTTGAGTTTTGGTGGTGTAATTGATACCCTCGTTGCAATGGCTAACTATCGTCCAATGCCAGAAACCAGTATGATCCATTTCATTGCTTATCCCGCAGATACCTTATATGTTTTGAGTGAAAATCAAGACTCCAAAGTATCCCAACTTGTAGATTTGGGTAAAAAGTGGCAAGCAGATTGCGTAGAAGTAACCGATGGAACAGATGCAGAATACACTTATCGACTCAAACGTATGCTGAGATATCGATTTGAAGAAGCACTATGGGGAAATGAGAAAAAGGAACAACGGGATGCGGTTGTTGTTTCTTATTGGTGGGATTAAATTTAAAAAGACTGGGTATATTAGAAAGTAAAAAGCGATAAAGTGACACATCAAGGGATAGCTAAAAAAGCGTCATCATAAAAATACAAAAAGATTATAGTAAACGTCCTGGGTTAATATCGCGGTTGCATAAAGCGGGGTTGTTGGAGAAGTAAAAATATTTATAATAAATTATTTAATTTTGATATTTATAGATACTGTCCTTGATTAATCAATACTTGTCGTTGAAGTACGCGCTGCCGGAACATTCTTCTTGAAGTAGTCTTGCAGTTGCTTGAGCAATTTGAGTTTTCCCTTCGATATTCGCATTTTTAATATAAAAATGTTCATCCCATATCTGACGACGTGGATTAAACAAGGGAACAATTTCTTTAGTCGTTTGATCTAATGTAGCAAAGTCAGAGCCGAAGATGGCGATTACAAGATAGACATGAAAGTGCCAAATTATCTAAAATGGTTTCACCACCATGCTTGATTGCAATAATATGATCTACCTCATGTGTATAAATAGAAAAATCTTGAAGAAGCAGACAATATACAAGCACGTTTATTCGCTCTTTCTTGAACAAGTTTACGTAATTTTGTAGAAATATAATCAGAAGTCATGTTTACTCGTTGCGTTTGAAAGCTCTTGCTTTTAACAAAATCATCATATGCTCTAACTGTTCGTAAACATCTAGTTCAGCTAATTCCATTGAATTAAGTGTAGTGGAACGGTTTCTTGACAATAATTCTTCTAATCTCGACTGAGCTTGAGGTGAAACTTTAAAAGCAATTATTTCTTCTGGTGTTGGGCGCTTAATTAAAAAGTCAAGAACTTCTTGATAAACTAAGGGGATATCTGTAGGCTCAGTTTTAACTGTCTTACTTATGTTTGTCGGTAAATTTGCAACATCTAACAATTGCCATAGCAATTCGGGTAAACGATTTTGCGCCATGTTCTAGACGCTGAGCTAGTTCATCGGAAACTTGAATTGTTAATTCTGCCATTGCCTGGGGTTTTGTCCTGTCAGCTTGTCTTGTATGCTAATTATAGCTTTACCTTTTACATAGAGCGCATAAGAAAGTTAATCCGGCTTAGAAACTCTATAAAAGCGCGTTACGTTAAATTATTCTTCTATAATTGACTTTTTAATAAGACAAGCTATTCTCAAGAAGAACAGATAGTTTTGGCAATGTTAATATTAAAAGTAATAAAAACAAGCAACATCTAACAACCAATGGCAACGCAAAAAGTCACGGTTGAACTCCCACAAGCTATTTTTCAACAATTAGCTCTTATCGCTCGCGCAACTCAGCAGCCCTTAGAAGTCCTAGTAGCCCAAAGCATCGTCAGCAACTTACCCCCTACACCCGACAATGCACCAGTCGAAATTCAGGAAGAACTTCTGAAAATGCAAATTTGGGATCTGGAGGAATTATTGGCGATCGCCAACAGTCAAATCACCTCGGAGCAGCAAAAACGCCACACAGAATTATTGGAGAAAAATAGCACAGTCGAGGAACTAAACAAGAGCGAACGTCAAGAACTTAGTGATTTAAGAACAAAAGCAGACCGTTTAATGTTACAAAAAGCTTATGCTTGGTCAGTTCTCCGCTGGCGAGGACACAAAATACCAAATCTGAATGAAATGCCCCTTTAGTTCATGGCTATTTCTGACAAAATTCGTTCTGAAGTTATAACTCGGGCTAATTATAGGTGTGAGTATTGCCAAACTAACTCTCGATTAATTGGAATGCCATTGGTTATGGAGCATATTTTTCCTAAAACTGCTGGTGGTGGAGATGAATCCGAGAATTTGGCAGCTTCTTGTTATCGGTGTAATGAATTTTTATTGGCGCAAAAACCCACGCGATTGACCCAAAGACAAGTCAGTTAGTTGCGTTATTTAACCCAAGAAAACAATCCTGGCAAGAACATTTTAATTGGGTGAATGGTGGAACCCATATTGCTGGTATAACACCTACTCTTAGAGCAACCGTAATTGCTTTACGACTAAATAATGATTATTTAACAGAAGCAAGAGCGTTATGGATTGAGAGCAATTGGCATCCGCCATCATAAATGTTTGTTTTTATCAATTATTTACTCTTAAAATTAAAGCATTAATTTTTTCATTATCAATATTTATACCCTTGCGTTCTAAGTATGGACGTAAATTAATTTGAATAAATAAATCCTTTAATTCTTCAGCGATTTCTTCAGGAGGATTTCCCGATAAAGCTGTTGCGATTAAACGTTCTGCTACTTTAAATTCTCCACAATCTACAGCAAGAGTTGCCGCGCTGCGATGTAAAATGGAACGACTTGGTTCTGCATCTAATTGATCGGCTATTAATGCAGCAGTAGCTTGCTCGTTCTCAAATGCTTCTCGAATAAGTTGCGAGGCTTGTTCTAAGTTACCTTGAAGTTTAGCAGTAAAAGCTGCTTCCGCCAAATCCATCGCTGTAGTATGTTTTTCTTGAATTTGACTCATTTTCTTTCTACATAAGATAGAGGTGTACTAAATTCGACAATGATAATATATGCAGGAAACTGACCATCTGAGACTTCGGTTTGTTCCTTTTTCTGTTTTATTCTAGCTTTAACACGGCTTGAATCACCATGCATCGTATACCAGATACCTCAAGCCTAACTTTATTTTTAAATGGTTGCCCTTCATCTACGTCCGTAGTGCCTAACCAGTAATCAAATCCCGTACCTTTCCGAGAGCGTTCAATTACTGTTAAATCAGTTAGTTCTCTAACAATTAAAAATGCAATACCGTAAGCTGCTTGTTCTGTTGTAAACTCCTCATCATTCCAGCAGCGTAACATTTGTTCGGTAACTGGTTGCCAGGATAGCTCAAATTTAGCGTCAAAATCTCCATTAACAGTGATTTCCGCACCCTGGGAATGTTTCTGTTCCTCCAAGCATACCGCACAAGCTTCTGCCAAGGCAGCCCCAAAGGAAGGGGTAATAGCTGGTAAACCCTTGGCTAAATCAGTAATTACGAGTTTTCGAGGCTCATTCAAAATTAAATCTATTTCACTCAACTTAGTTCAATTGTACTTTGTTCTGCTAATTATTTAGTAAACTCTCATAGCTTCTTACTGAAATTTCTTGCTTTAGTAAGATGTAGGATTAGCGCGTAGTTTTTCTTGCAGAATATAGCAATTGTAGAATTCGCAATAAAATTAATTTAATACTGACAGTACTAAAAAAGCGAGGTAACTATATTTACTTATTACTATTTGCTAATCTAATTTGAAGCCGTAAAAAAGTCTAAGTAATTATCGCAAAAAGCTTTCTATGAAAGGAACATGAGTTTTAATCGCATTGGTGAACTCGCTAAATACTAAATGGTGTAAAGATGGTGTAAAACTGATTTTAGCGACTGAAATACTTATATGACAGGGAATTTACTCGGACTGAAAATCCTACATGAGCGGTAAAACAATATCTTTCTTCATTTGCAAGTAGATTTACTTTCACCTTGGAAATAATTGCATTTAGCCTTGCACAGAAAGCAGCTTTTAAATTGTCGAGTGCGAAGCGACTTCCAAACCATTCCGATTTACGAGCAGAATTAGAATCAGCTTCTTTGTAGTACCATATATGATTTAGCAATGCGGATTTGTCGGGAATATTCCCACTGGTGGATAAACACACATATCATATTTTAAATTGCTATAATCCTTGCATTACAAGCTTTTCACCACATTATCATTTCGGATAATATGGCTGTAAAATTCATAAAACTATTTAAAACTCTGGCACAAACAATTCCTTACTCGCTCCTGCATAATGCTCATAAATCATTTTAGGACTAGTTCCAACTAATTTAGCAACATCCTTTGCATCGAGCATCTTGGTTCTTCCATCCGAGGTAGGAATCGGTGTTTCCAATGCTGCTGTAATAAAAGTATGTCTGGTTTGATAAAGTTTACGATACTCAATAGTGTCTTCTAATTCTTGAAGCACCGAACGCCATACTCTCGTAGTAAGGTTATGGACATCAATCCATTTACCTTTGGGAGAAGGAAATACTTTTGTCTCTCCGCTAGCATCTTTTAGCTTGATAGACTTTAGCAATCCTGCAAGCTTCTCGTTTGCTGGAAACGAACGTTTTTTCTGAGTTTTCAATCCTTTTTTGCAAACTAGCCCGTTCTCTGCTTCGACTACTGCTTGCTCAAATCGTATTGTACTAAAGTCATCTGAAATATGCTTCCATTGCAAAGCAACAGCTTCCGATGGTCTACATCCGCTCATGAAAAGAAATTCTATTAACGGGGCATAATAGTTGTAAGAATTATTATTTTTGAAGCTCTGAATAATCTTGTCCCTTTCTTCTAAACTAAAAGGATTAATATCCGAAGCATCAGATTGACTTTTAGGAATTTTAATTTCACTCGCCATTCCAAAAAACGGATTGTGACTAATCATCTGAGATTTTAGCGCCCATTGGCAACAAGCTGCTAGCTGGGTGACTATCCGTTTAGCTGAATTCGCTGTTTTATTAGCAACCAACCAATCACGGATTGCAATGGCATCATTTAAGGACTTACTTGGTAACTGTGATTCGATGCAGCGAGCGATTTTAGTATAATCTTTAGCTAAAGTACTCGGTGATAGGCTTGAACGCTTAAATTCCGTATATTTCTCCCACAACTGCGGCAGAGTTGGTTGAGAGGGAGATGGTGTAGAAGATGGTGTAATATGCCGGTTGTCAAATTCTGACTTATATTTGCCTAAATCCTTGGGGTCAAACCGCTCGTACAAAATATCTTTTTCAATTTCCGAAGCCTTCAATTTGGCTAACTTCCGATGATGCGGCGTATCGGGATAACCAGTAGAAATATAATATCGCTTGCGAGCGAAATGAAATCTCAGCTGCAAACGACCATTAGAAAGTATTACCGATACAGAACCTTTAGAAGCTCTGCCAGTTGGTGTTTTAGAAGCCATGAGTAATGAAGGTGTAATCTACATTCTAGTGTACACAAGGATTACACCATCTTTACACCATTTTTTTATCCAAATCGACCTAAAGATATCCAATAATTTGGTTACACCTTCTTTAAGTCGTCCTCCAAAACTCTTACCCTGTAAGCAAGAACATCGAATTTTCAGTAATGCCAGGAACCAGACTTGAACTGGTGACACGAGGATTTTCAGTAATCAAAAAACTACAATTTTTCAGTACTTTCACGCTATTCAAAACTATCCTACCCCAATTTTACCCCAATAAATCACGCTTAAACATTAGCTTTTCGTTTTTTAGTCCTATGCTCACTTAGCTGAAACCCTCATTATTACGTTTAACTACTCCTATGCTCACTTTACTGAAACCCTTATTATTTCGTTAAATTACTCCTATGCTCACTTTACTGAAAACCTTATTATTTCGTTCAACTACTCCTATGCTCACTCCAACCGAAATTACTTGTTTTTCTTACGTGTAATCCGGCTCGGGATAATCAGGTACTATTTTAGGTATTGTTACGAATTCTGCTGCCAGATTATCAGAAATGATAATGTGGTAAAAAACTTATTACGTAAGAATTGTAAGTATTTTTACTATACATGAATTAGTAAAGACTCCTGGCATCATATCAAAAATTCAGAAGGCAGCTATGTAGGAGGCAGGAGGCAGGATGCAGAAGGGACTCACGCTTAAAAGCATTCTTATTGAAATTAAGGACATAAATATTTATCGCGCTGTGCGTCTCAAGATATTGTTTCTTTTTTTACCGAAGCTCTAAACTCAGAACGCGCATTTTTAATTAATACTTTTGACTTTCTGCCCTCTGTCCTCTGCCTCCTGCCTTTCTTTGTAATATTGTCAACTAATATTGACTGAATTTAATGTATTACGAGTCAAATAAGTCATCAAATATATCATGTTGCTCTTGAAAAGTTCTTTGTATATTAGGCAAGCCCAAATCTTGGGAAAGTAAATCAATCCCATCAATGATTTTAGGAATTTGGGCTTTCTCTACTTGTAAAGAAGTAAAACATTTTTCCCTATAATCAGGTCTAGAATGAAAATTTTGTATGGCTTTTTTTAAAGGTCGTATAACTTCATAAGCATTTTCAGCTTTATCTATTGAAGATTGAGGAATTGGATAATTTAATCTCAGAATTGCTAAATCAATTAAATCCCTAGCTTGTATGCTATCGTCCATATATCTATCGGAATTTGATAGTAGCTTAGAGGTAAAACAGTCAATTAAACTTAAGCATGGAACAGATGACCATTCTGTATATCTTGGTAAATCTAATTGAAAACGAGTTTCTGCAACAATTTCTAGTTTTATAGGCATATCATCCACTCCAACAATCATTCTAATACCGTACTGGTCAGTTGTAGAACGACCTATTTTAATTTTACTTATATCGTGGAATAATATTTCATATCCGTTGTCAAATATTTCAGTTCTTAAGTATTTATAGCCTCCTGTACTAACAGAAGATAAAAAATCAATATCATTACTCCATCGGTATTCTTGAAAATCAAGAGCAAGAAGAGTTCCACCACCGAAATAGCTGGAGCCTTTTTTAAGAATTTCAAAGTCTAGACATTCAAGTATTGTAAGAATTTTATTATGATGTTCTAATCGGAAGTTCATAATTCAACTTTCAACCAGGAATCATAAAACTCGGCAATTTTTTTGATAAACTCAAGTTCATCATCTCCCAGATTATTAAACAAATTTCTATATTTCCAGCCCCGCTCATAACGACCTAACATTTCCTCTAAAGTAAACTCGTAAACATTAGCAGTCTGCCAGCAAATTGATTCTAGAAAAGGTAGCTTGTCTGGTACATAAGCAGTTTGAGCATTCATTTCCTATTCCCCACTTTGATCCCACAAATGACCGCTATCAAGCTTTACGCTGATAGCACGAGCTTGTAATTCTGTGTTTTCTCTTTTCTCAAATAAACAAGCTAGACGATACTTTAAAATACTCACTCAAAGCCTTAGCTTGTGCTTTACTAATCGCTCGTTTACCATTTACGATTTCCGATACTACACCACTTGAGCCAATAATTCCGACCAAATCAATTTGACGGGTTCCACTTGATTCCATAATATGCTGTAGAATTTCATGGGGTGCAGATTCTTCCATTGGATAATTCTCTGTCTCATAAGCTTCTACTAAGATTACAAGTAACTTATGTAAAGCTTTCTCCTCAGTAGTGCGATTCTTCTTAAAAGTTAGCTCCTCTACTATTTTTAAAACGCGCTCGTACTCTTCCTCTGTCTCAATTGCAACAGGAATAACTTCTGTAAGAAGATTGCGGTAAGTATTTCTATTAAAAGTAAGGGTCATTTTTCCACTTATCTTTGTCGTATTGGGCGTGTGTAAGAAAATATTTGTAGTAAATTACCTGGTTTTCATAGTCTATCCCAACAATTAAACGATATGCATTACCTTTTATGTTAAAAACAGTAAAATTACCAACAGCTTCTGCATCCCTATAAATTAAGCGAACATCCTCTAAATTCGTCCATTCAGCTTTTTTAGTAGTTGTGTACCAATCTTCAACCTGCTTTTTGACATCAGGAAATTGATTAGTATCAATGCGAAGCTTGCGAATAGAGATTAGATGCATTCCCCCCCTAGTTAATTCAACACAATTAATTAACTTAAAATTCATACTCTCAAAACGAGAGTAAGCTGTCAAGATATTTATTCTTGCAATATTTTCATTAATTGCGTTTTTACATCAACGTATATCCATCGCTATGGGTTGATTATCACGGCTTCGCTAAAATAAAACTATTTCCCGCTCACAATGTGAGCTATAACCTATACTCCACCCAAACTTCTTACTTTCGAGCAATTTATTACTGAGTAGGTCGATAACGCCTGTTACTAACTGATTGACAGAGAATGAGGAGTTTAGGAAAAAATTGGGGTTATTGTAGGGAGTGCGATAAGCCGGAGGCTTGACGCTTCTCGTATCGCATTTGCTTGGGTGTGTTTGTGGAACTGTGCGATCGCTCAACCATCATTATCTAGAAACAAGGCATGAAAATCACGGTAGCCACTCAAAACCCGCTCAACTTCAATACCATTTTCAATTGGACGATAAAAAATTATGTAATTGCTCCTCTCAAGGATGGTGCAAGAGAATCGAAACTGCGTCCCATATTCGGAAAATCAGCTTTGTAGGGGAAAAAGTCGCAATTAAGTTTGAGGATGCTGCTAATCCCTGCGAATCAAGTAAAACTGCTCGTTGGGTGACAGTGGAAGGGAAAAAATTGGGAATTATTGATGCGCGATCGCCTCATTTGCTTCCTGGTTGTGAAGCGATCGCATGTATCACATCTTCCTCTAGTACCAGCGTTATTATCACCAGTTTGAAAAATTCTGAGAATAAATTACAGATTGATCGCATTAATCAATATGCTTTTGCTAATCATAACTGGCAGGGTGAGAAAGCGAATATTACTCTCGATATGCAGCAAACTGGTTTCAGAAAAGCACCTGTCGTTTTTGCAAAACTTGGAAATCAGGTTTTGGGTGTTTTGAATAAGGAATCAGTTGGTTTTCTAACCCAACAGCTTGCTGCAAAGGGCAAGACAATCAAAGAATTAACAATTGCAGGAACTGTTAATACCCACATTTCGCACCCCACAGCCTCAAAAATTAGCTAACGCCAACAATAGTACATAGAGACTATTTGAAATTTAGATTTATTGAAACTAAATGAGAAAATTACTATTAATCTTAGTAATTATGTATTGATTAGCCAGTATTGTAGGTTTTACTTGAACGTCTAGTTTTTCTGATAGAAAGAACAGATTTTAATAAGTTTTTAAGCACACAAAGTGTGAAAATACGAGCAAGGTGTTTTTCACATAATAAGGATGCTATGTCTACTCTCGAAGAAATTGAAATTAAAAATATTGACCATTTGGGAATAGTCGCCGGAATTATTGATTCAATTGGTTTAGTCGAAATAATTAATAACTTAGTTGGAGAAGATATTTCCGAAAAAATTAGTTCTGGTCATGTTGTAAAAGCAATAATTTTAAATTATTTAGGCTTCGTTTCTGCACCGCTGTATATGTTTTCAAAATTTTTTGAAACCCGACCTTGTGAACATTTAATTGCAGAAGGAGTAAAACCAGAATATCTCAAAGATGATAAGTTGGGTAGAACAATGGATAAATTATTTAATCAAGAATTAAGTAGTGTTTTTTTAGCGATTTCATTAAATGCAGTCAAAAGATTTGATGTATCATTATTGTTTGAACATCTAGATTATTCGTCTTTTCACCTGCATGGTAAATATAACAACAATAGAAAAGATTTGGATGTAAACAAACCAGAAATAGAAAGCACAGAACCAAAAGAAATAAAAATAACATATGGTTACTCCCATGACCACAGACCAGATTTGAAACAATTTATTTATTATTGATTTGATATGTTCTGGAGATGGAGATATACCAATTTTTTTCAAAACTACATCTGGGAATGAGGCTGATTCAGCGAGTTTTGGTAAAATATTAGTTGATTTTAAAAAGCAAATAGAAGTTGATAGTTTGATGGTCGCGGATAGTGCTTTATATACTGCCGCAAATTTAAAATTATTATCTGATATTAAATGGTTATCTCGCGTACCATTATCACTAGCTGAAGCTAAAAAATTGGTTTCAAGTATAAACTATTCTGAATTAATCAAAAGTAAAATAAATGGTTACTCATATGTTGTGAAAGAAAGTAGTTATGCCTCGATTAAGCAAAGATGGTTAATAGTTGAAAGTGAAGCTAGAAAGAAGTCTGACTTACGACAATTAGATAAAAGAATTCATTCCGCAGAAATTAGCGCTACTTCGCAATTGAAAAAATTACAAAGAGAACAGTTTAATTGTTATGAAGATGCGATGAAAGCAGCATCAAAGTTATCCCAAAAAATCAAATATCATCATTTGGATAATATTAATGTTCATGAAAAGATATTATCCGGTAAAACTGAAAATCAAAACCATTTTTTCCAAATAGAAGCAACATTGTCGAAAAACGAAGATGCCATTAACAATAGTATTCAAAGCACTGGACGCTTTATTCTTGCCACAAATGTTTTGGATGAAAACATACTTAGTAATTCAGAAATGATTTCTGAATATAAAGCTCAACAGTCTTGTGAAAGAGGATTTGGTTTTCTTAAAGACCCCCTATTTTTCGCAGATAGTGTCTTTCTTAAAACTCCAAAAAGAATAGAAGCTCGCTTCTTTGATAATGGCGTTATGTTTATTGGTTTATACTCTTGCACAGCGACAAATACGCGCTGCTCTTTCATCATCAAAATCGACTATTAAAAATCAATTAGGTAAACCTACAGAACGCTCTACATTAAGATGGATATTCCAATGCTTTCAATCTATTCACCTTCTATTATTAAACAATGATAAGCAAATATCTAATCTTACAGAAAATAGAAATACATACTCAATTTTCTACCCAATGAATGCTGCCAATACTATCAATGTTAGCTTAAATAATTAATATAGTTATTTCTCAAATTATTTATTATTGGAGTTATAAGATTCATTACTTTTAGCTCCTAACTTCGATGCTTTTTTTCTATTTTTATTTCCATAAATATTACTAATATCTAACAAATTTTAGATTATATATAGCATTTATTTATATATCGAGTATAAATTATCATTCAAATACAATACTTTTCTTGTTGAGACTTATTGACATTAGTTTTGTATGGCGATCGCAGTGTACTAAATAAAAAAAACCAGATGTTTGTACGATTTAATACTTTTTTTAATGTATTGCCCGTGATAACCGAGTGCTACAGATTAGGGTGCGGAATGTGGGATATAAAGCCGTCGGCTGACATATCTTCACTAAAGCCGAAGTGTCTCTTCACAAAGGTGGCTGATGCTGTGACATCATCGACGTTAAGTGAAATGGCTGAAGCAGTAATATCTGCATAATGACTCTCTCCTTAGATGAGACGAACGACAAAGGTTATTATACTATTCAGAATTGGCACATCAACCTCCTAATTAAATCGCGATCGCCATTGTTAATGATGCTGTTGCTGCCAGTGCTGCGATCGTGCGGACATGGTTCCAAAGCGTCCAGTTAACAAGGTAATTAGCCCAGATTGCGCCGTCAGTATTACCTGGCTCAACTTTTGCCAATGCTTCGTTCATCGGTACATTGAAGGCAATTGTTACTCCTAATGTACCGACTAAATATAATAAACTACCTACAAGTAAATAAACCGCACCGGGCTGATGCCATTTTGAAATTAAAGAAATTAAAAGAAAGATGCAAGCTATAGCTGTTCCCAAAAACACCCCCATGAATAGCGGATTAATTACTGTAATATTAATTGCTTGCATAGCAGTAATACCTTCAGATGGTTGGAGTCGAGCCAAAGCATTCATTACAAAAGTCGAGAAAGCGAAAAACACCCCAGCTATCAACCCGCAACCTAGTACAGCGAAAAGTTTCAACGCAAACATGAAATCTCCTAGAGATTACTGAAAAAAAGCAGGGGGAAGATAATATATTTTTGTACATTTTACCCTCTGCCTTCTTTTTAATACACTGTGCG
>NZ_JAYGHM010000113.1:0-13193 GCF_034931125.1 Rivularia sp. UHCC 0363
GACGGTGTGGAAGCGGTAAAAACTACTATATGCAGATGGACTTGCGAACGACGATGGTGTGCGGTGCTGCTGCTGGAGGAAGTTGCTGAAAGTGAGTTACGTAATCTAGAGCAAATGATACCAAGTTTTTATGCGTGGTTAAGTTGAATTGCTCTTTTTGAACGTAAATTTACATTGCTCAGTTTATTTAACGCCGATCGTAATTGATTAGCGTGTGGGAAATATTTGTCAAAAAAACTGTTCAGATGGTCGGATGCAGCATTCAGAATTCTGCCTACTTTACTCACCCGTTGTCGGCTGGTAAATTTGTCGTAATTCGGACACACTGCGAGAAGTTTTTATTTCTTCTAAAATATTCTCTAATTGTGTGACATCATCAATTTGAGATATTTCTGGTAGTAAATCTAGCCCCTCGGAACCGAATTTTACTTCTAAACTGACTTCGATTCCTTTTAAAAGTGCTTCAATTTTACCTTTTTCAATTCCACTACGCTCAAATGAAGTAATATACTGCATACCAAGTGAATCCTCCAACTGTTCTAAGTCTTGCCGAAATTCTGCTTCTAAATCAAATGGTAACGTTAGCATCCAATCCAAGAATGCCAATAAATTGAGAACTTCTTCTCTCCTAAACTCTTTTTCGTACAACCTTCTTACCAACGCTAGTTTTTGGGCTTTACGTTCAACGCGATTATTACGAGTCTGTAATGCCGCTAAATGCGCCAAAACTACGGTAGCGAAGGGATTGCGGCTTTCTTCTAATTCCTCCTTGTGTTGTTGATAATCTACCAACTTTACCACTGGAAATCTAAAATCAACCGTACACCCAAATAATTCATACCCAAATTGATTCGGTCGCCAGTCGCTATTGGAGTCTGCCAAAACTGCGAGGGAAGCTACAGGACGCTTGTAACGGTCAAATATTCGGTAATTATAAACAAACATCCGCTCCGGGAAGTTGCCTTTCTCCTGGGCTTGCACTTCTAGGTGTATAAGAAGCCACGATTCCTCACCCCCAATACGATAAATTTTAACTAATTTGTCAACCAACCGCTTCCCAAGTTCCGCATCTCGCACAACTTGCTGTAGCTCAGTGTCGAGAAATTCAAATCCCCGACTCCAATCAATTTCTTGATGTACTTGGGGGAAGAAGAATAACATGAAATCTTCAAAATAGAGTTGTATAATCTCTTTCCAAGGTGAATCAAATTCGGTGTTCGGATTAGTCATCTATGATAAAAATTTGCTATGAAAAATGGCACTTTTATTTAATAAATATTCGTTATTAAAAACACCAATAAACTTATATAATCATACCATTTAATGGGTTATAAAAGATAAATATGATTATAGTAGTAAATGTTATTCTTATATTTATGCTTTTATTCTCGTCTGCCAAATATATATAATTTAACTCAATATGATTCACAAGTCATGAATCTTTATTCTCACATAAATATTTATAAATAAGCAGTCTGTAAACGAATAATTACATGATGTATTGATAGGTCAAGAAGCCGCTTTCATATCCCCATCTATCGGCTTTTTGCCTCATATATAACCCGCTCTTTGCTGCAACCAAACTCGAACGCTTGCATATGTCGATTCTTAAACGGTTGAGCTTTTGTTCTCGTTCGTTATATTGTTACTCCCCCGCGCGATCGCTTCCCTCGCGAAAGTGTCACAGCAAAGGATTTCTCAACTCCGAGAATTTCTACTAGTTTTGCTATCAGGAGACTTATATACCAAAAAAGACGAAAAATAATTCACCCCCAGACACACCCCCAGATGCCGAGTGGGCAGCCAAAACTTACCTACCTTTAATAGCGCTGGAACCCGGCGAAACGATATTAAAGGAATTAAACGCACTATTAGATATCTATTCCCCAGGTGATTTACTCGAAATCTGGCAATTAGTTGATGGGAAAACGCCTTCTTGATTTGCTTCTTGCGCTGCTTACCACCATCCCCGATGCTATTCCATTATTTATTTGATATTTCCGAATCTAGCATTCGCGAATGAAGAAAATTTTATCTGTAAGGTGATATCTTGCGGAAAATTTGATTTGCGAGTAAATTGGATGGAATGAAGTAGAGAAAAAATAAATAGGCATAACAATTTCTGAATTGAAATTTCTGTCATCAGATCAAAATCTAAATAAAAGTGAATTTTTTGGGTTTTCTGGTTTAATAAAAACGGATACTGTTGGATACTGTTGGGTACTTTTTTCCAGGAATTCGGAAGATATTTTCAAAATTTCTAATTATCTTTAATAAAAATGGGTACTGTTGGGTACTGTTGGGTACTACAATCCTAATTAACCTCTAAATACAGCCCGCGCCCTGAACCCCTTGCCACGCCTCGCATCCACACCAGTTGCGGAATTTTCGTTTGTCCCTGGGTTTGCGGCTAGCGAGCAATGGCAGCGTATTACAATATACTTCGTTTCAACCTTAATTGACGCGCTGCCCATGCTCGCCAAAGTGGGAAGCCCCCTTTGGAAACCCCCGTATCCCGATAAACTTACCGTAGATTATCCCACATTACCCGATAGGAATACCATAGATTATCCACAGTTATCCGATAGAATTGCCGTAGATTAACTACGTGTGAATTATATATTTAGTAAGATTAAATACGCAGCTAACTACCCGCAATGTAGGTTAATTTAGATGTAGAAGTCTACAGGTTAACACCTGAACCTTCACCTATTAGATGCCTTTTAATATCATGCTCCAATGGGATGAAAACCAATAATAAAAAAGTTTTTAAAGCTGGACGAAAAGTTGAACCACTACCGAAACGTACTTCGCTTATCAGTTTGCGGTTAACGGAAGAAGAAAAGGAAGCTTGGGAAGCTAAAGCGGAGGAAGCGGGGTTAGGAAATAACCTATCAAAATTTATCCGATATTGTGTAGAGAATCGTCGTATTGCACCACCAGCACCAGCCATCAATTCGGATATCTATGGGGAATTGGGGAGAATTGGCAATAATATTAATCAAATTGCTTACGCTATCAATCGTGCTATCAAAATGGGAGAATCCATTACCACCGATCCAATAGCAGAAATTGAAGCATTAAAACCATTACTGCAAGAAGTCAAGCAAATGCTAATAGGAATGCCCAATCAATATAACCCAGATAAGAACTCAGAAAGCAAGTGAAATTGCAATCGGTTCGGCTATTAATTACAGTTGCATTTTGAATTGAAATGATTGGTAATATCACGAAGGGCAATGGTTTCTATGGTTGTGTTGCTTATGTCTTGGGTAAGGAAAACGCGCAGCTAATTAATAGTAATATGGCTTCAACCACACCCACGGGTTTAGCATGGGAATTTAGGAAGTTCGCGCAGTTGAATCAGCGTGTGGAAAAACCAGTGCTGCACTTATCATTAAGTCCTGCCCCCGGTGATAGAATCCTTGACGAGTGGGAATTATGCATGATTGCCCAGGACTTACTCGAAGGTTTGGAATTATCAAATAATCAATTTATTTTAGTTCAACACAACGATGCGGAATATGAAGGGGAAATTAGACCCCACGTACATTTAGTAATCAACCGGGTGTCCCATGACGGTAAATGCAACGACGATTACCTAGACTACTACCGCACCGAGAAATTATTACGCCAAATTGAGAAGGACTACGATTTAATCCCTCAACCCAGTAGCTGGGAAGTAGAGAAGAAGAAAGCATATCCCAAACACGCAGAAAAAGCAGCGGGAGGATTAAATATAGTTGAACGATTGCAAAATGCGATAGCGAAGCGCTGCTGCAAGCAGATCGAGAGAGCAGCTGTAGATAAACCAGAAATGCCCGTATTTGTGGCACGGTTATTAAAAGATAATATACAAGTTAATTGTAAATTTACCCGTACTGGCAAACTTAAAGGAATTAGCTATTGCATGGATGGAGAAGCATTCAAGGGTGGGGATTTGGGCAAGTTATATACGCATATTGGTATACGCGAACACTTGGGAGTAGGTTATCAGCAACATTACTCCGACGCAATTAGGTCGTTGATAGAACAACCCACTATAGAAACTCCTGCAATACCTACATCGGATGATATTTGTCCCGAAATAATCGCGAATAATAATAACAATTCCGATTCTACAAACGAATCAATTACAGATAGTACAAGTGTAGTAGAACCAGCACGTCCCGGTTACAAGAGCGTTGTGCCATCGCTTGCAGAAATATTCCCTACTACCTTCAATGGCTTTGAGAGGGAAGAAAGTAAAAATGTTATACAAGCTGCTACTCCGGTCGAAAGCCAGCCAACGACCACACCGGAACCACAAACAGTAGAACCAACCGCCAAGCAAACTGGATGGATGCAACAAATAGCTCAAACAATTGCTGACACCGTAAGATTATTGGGAGAACAGCAGAAACTTTCTCAAAAGATAAGAAATGCGAATGGTAAGATTTATGACCTACAGCTTGCGGATTCGGACGTTATAAAAGTGATGCGTAAATCGGGGGAGATAATTGCAGAAATTCCGCTCGATGCCGACAAGGAACCCAGTTTCCTAGCGCTGACTTCCGTTGATATAGAGAACTGGAGCAGTATACAAAACGCACAGTTCAAAATAGAAGCACGTCTTGCTTTACAACAAGAGCCAGCAACTAAGCGCAATGGTGAAGAGGATGAAGAGTTGGGGTGAAATCCGTCGCGTGGGTAAAGATTCCGACTTTTACTGAATAACCAGCATTATTTGTTCGTTAAAAAAGGTTTTGATCATATTCATCTCCCGAGTAAATGTCCGCCTCGGCAGCCTTTCCAATATGTTGATACATCTTCTATTAGTCGCCGCCACAACTGGAAAAAATCAGGCGGCGAGAGCGAAGGGGTGACGCTGCCGCTCCGTAAGTAGATTTCCACAAGTAATAATTGTGGCAGTGCCACCCCCGCCTGAGAAGAACGCAGTGGTTTCCAGTTGCCGCTTGTAACGAGAAGCCTAACGTTCAAATCCCTTACTGTATGAACGTTGTGTTTGGGATTTATGGTTGTTGAGTATTCGTTGTAATTTAACAAATCTTTCTATATCGGATTCGTTTAAATCAAATCCTTGGGGTGCTGTACTGTTGTCCGTAGGAATGTCAGCAATCTTTTTACCGCTTCGACGTGAGAGCTTTAATATTCCTTCTTCCAATGTAATGCTGTAATGATTGCCTTTAATAGATTTGGGACGTTTATTAATTTCCCAAAATTGTCGGATAGTAGGAGCAATCTTAGCAGCGTATTTCTGCTGATAATAGATATTTTCTTGGGTAGTATTTAGTTCGTTGTCAATAACTTGTTGTTGATTGGTTTCTTGGGGAGTGTTTGGTTCTTTGTCTTGAGCAGAGGGTTGATTATTAGAGTCAAGATTACTTGAAGAACTTGAAGATTTATCAGTCTTATCGTGTGGAGGAACAGAAAGTTTTACTAATTGCCCATCTCGTGCTGCCCTCAATGCTGGTATATCGCGTTCTAAATTGTAATCAACACCTTTACGTCTTTGCAATCCAGGAAAGCTGTAAGCCTTACCCAGTTTCCAACCAGCCATCTTTACCCCATTCATAGAAAACGCGATCGCGTTCTTAAATTTCCCCTTCGTGCTAAAGCTGGGGTGTACGGTGATATCTTGCTGTTGGAGTCGAGCAATTAATTCGGTGACTGTAGGTTGGTCAGAAGTTGCTTCATCAATAGCGTCGGCTAGTAATTGTTTGACGGGCGGCTTACCGCTAAAATGGTGCTTCTGTTTTTTGGTTTGGGCGCTGCGTTCCCCAACAGTTGTTTCAATATTAAGTTTCTGTTTAACCTTCTGTGCCACTCGTTCGTTACTACAGCGTGTTGGTTCCAACCCAAATTCTTGCTCTAATTGTCGCACTACCACTTCACTGCGGCGGTAGTCCCAGGAATCGGGTACAACTGACCCATCCATGCGAATACGGCTAGCGATTATATGAATGTGTTCGTGGTCGGTGTCTTGGTGACGGGCAATTACATACTGACTTTTGTGCAAGCCATCACCCAAAAACTGCATTTCTTTTAACCAGCGTCTAGCAATTAGAGCGTATTTCTCATCATCTAAATGTTCGTGGTATTCCCCCTGGGGGTGAGATGCTTCGCGGTGTGGTAGGGACAAAATTATGTGACCGCAAGCACGTTGAAAGTTCGGTCGCATTCTTCTGGCTGCGCCGAATTCTCTAGCTAATTGTCGGGGATTGTACCCACCCATATTGCTGTCAATAATTTCAGCCTCTTCTTTCTCTAGAGCGTATTCCAGAGTGGAGCGGAAGCTGCGGTTTTTTAATTGGTTTGCAATCACGAGCGGAATCTCCTTTAATCTTCCTGATCATCAGGAGTAACTCCACATTCCAACAACTGCATTTGAGTTTCTCGGATCGAAGCATTTAACTTCGTAACCAAATTCTGTAATCGCTCAACATCAACATTCGCCCCTTTCCCCGATTTAACCGCTCGATTAACAGCCTTGGCGATTTGATTCAGATTTACCCCAATAGAATTTAATTCCTCGTACAATTTCCAATTTAATTGCGGGGGTGGTGGTGGTTCAACAACTTGCCGTCTGAGAGCCGCACGACGAATAAATTCCGTCAACGATACTCGCGCATTGTAGGCTTTTAGCTTTAATTGTTCGTACTCGTCGTGAGCAAATCGCACCGGATGTGTGATTTTACGAGCGACACCATCGCTCCTTTTGGTCTTGCTACTCATAACAGATAACCCATCTGTGCTATCGCTCTCCGCAGGAGCCAGCCGTTGCCGTCGTCCCACAGGGGCGTTCTGCGCGTACAGCGTAGAAAGGCAACATGGCTGGCGTTAAACCCACTCCCTGCATATGAATAAACTAGCGCAAAAAAACAAGAACGTGGGAGAAAATAACGAGAAAATATTGTTAAAAAAAATGGATTAATTGGATGACTGAGTAATTAAGAGAAAGGTGTACTTACTACACATTTTATATTTATATTAATATGTCTTTTTGTATAGGTAAAAGTGCCGAGTGTCACAGTCACTGCACAGTTGTTATACTGTTTTTTGAGATTAATTAAATATTTATGGCACAGCCATAACGGGATTCTTGGTTAATTACTGTGCTGTTAGCTATAAGGAGAAAAATAACTTGAAAAAAATATCCATTTTTAGTAGAATTCAAGTCTTTTTTTTAATAAATTAGTCAGAAAAAAATGGGAAAATAGGAATAAATAGGAATTTTTCAGATGGGTATTCCAACTTTAACCTCGACAACTATATACGAGTGAAGTTTTAAACCCAAAAATAATTCCTTCAGATACCTTCTTTTCTTCAGAAAAAATATCTCCTGAGCCGTGTTATTCCTTCAAATACCTTCAATATTTACTTATGAACAAATCTCTATAAAAATAATTCCTTCTTCAATTTGCGCGGTATTTTCTTCTTCCGTATCTCCCGACAATAATTATCCATCTTCAATATTTTTATGACAACAACGTGCAATATTTTTCTATCGGTTGATGTTGGGGGTTCCCAAACCAAGATTATTTATCAATTTTCAGGTTGGGATAAACCGAGTTGTTTACTCATGTCCCCCGGTGTCGAACATTGAATGCAAATGAGTCTATTCACTATTTGCTTCGACTTCTACTTTTCAAATGGTTATGTGATGTCTTTGAAGAAGAAGCTGAAACAATTGAAAAGAAAACAGATAACCACGAATTGGCATGGAATACGCCAAATTCACATCAATTTTTTATCCCTGAGAATGCCCGGTGGGAAAAATTGATTAATTGTTCAGACATTGGGAATGAACTTAATTTAGCTTTTCGAGATGTTGAAGCTTATAATCCAAGACTTGAAGGAATTTTTACTAGTTTCGACTTTGAAAATAAACACAATTTTCTTGGTTATAGAGATGGCAACGAGGCATTACGCGAATTAATTATTGAGTTTTCACGCCTTAATTTGCACAATAACAACCTTGCAGAACCAGGCTTATTAGGTAGAATAAGTGATTCTTTGATTAAAATTTTTGTTGCTGAGACTTGGAAAGATGGTGGAGCTTTTTGTACCCCACAAAGTGTAACAGAATTACTAGTTCGCTTACTTGATATACAAGAAGGAATGAGTGTTTGTGACCCTACTTGTGGAACGGGTGGTTTTTTAATAGCGTGCGCTAATTACGTCAGAAATAAGACAGAGGAATCAAATGATGTTCTTCTTTATGGGCAAGAAAGAGGTTTGAACATTTGGGTCATTGCTAAAATAAACCTCTTGTTGCATGGTATTTTCGATTTTGATATCCGCTTGGGAGATACAATTCGCGACCCCAAGCTGGCGCAAAAAGATAAGCTAATGCTTTTTGACCGGGTAATCGCTGACCCACCATTTAATCCCAAGAATTGGGGTTATGAAAACGCAGATTTCGATTATTATTCCCGTTTTCGCTATGGAATTCCACCAAAAAATAGTGCTGACTTTGCTTTTATTCAGCACATACTAGCTACGTTAAAAGAAACTGGGAAAGCTGGAGTTATTGTTCCATTTGGAGTATTGTTCCGTAGTGGAAAAGAAGGCTTAATTCGCCAAAGAATAGTTAAAGATGATTTGATTGAAGCGGTTATTGGTCTTCCAGCTAATCTGTTGTATTTTACTGGCATTCCTATTGCTATCTTGATTTTTAATCGAAAAAAAGTCGAAGAGCGTAAAAATAAAATTTTGTTCATTGATGCTAGTAATCAATACCAAAAGAAGCACAAACAAAATTATTTACGTTCAAAAGATATAAAACACATTATTGCTTGCTACCAAAATTTCACTAACGAAGAGGAATATGCGAAGGTTGTTGCTATTGAAGAGTTAGCTGCTAATGACTATATGCTTAATATCAATCGATATGTTTTACCGTCCAATCTTGAAAACAAAATAATTGATATTGAGACAGAACTTACGAAGCTGAATGAATTAGAAGCTAAACGTGCCCTTGCTGAGAATGATATGAATAAATATTTGCGCCAATTAGGAGTGAATGTATAAATCGAATAATTATGCTACTTTTGACATTTCCCAGACACGTTCTGATAAGCTGCCAGCAATTTGGACAATCTCGGTTCGGGAATGTTCATATCTTTCTCAAAAGCTCCGTAATAATTTGATTAATAAAAAGCTGAAAATAGCTTTTTTATAAAAGATAATTTTTATATTCCACTATTCTTAGCTCATGAGTTACTCAACATTGTTATCAGTCGTTTAATTTGACCAATCCGCTTGCGTTGGTCGTATCTGCGCTTGGCTTCTGTAGTAATTTTTATTAACTGCTCGTCGTCTGAATTAACAACCGTCCAAGCAGCTTCTAGAAATGTTTCTACGGTGATACCCCGTTCTTTGCAAAACTGGGTTAGCTGTTGCGAGAGGTCTTGTTCTAAAACGATTGCTGAATGTCTTTTTGTTTGGGGATATTTTTCTAATTCGGCTTTAAGTTCTGTAATGCTGTTACCCTTTGATGTTGCGGTTGTAGTGTCGTCAAGGTGTTGTTCTTGTTCCGAAGTCGTTGGTTGTGGTGTCTCTGGTTCAATATTTTGCTGACTATGAGAAAGTACTTCCGTCTCATTCGTATTCGTTGGCTTGGAGTGGGATTCAGATTTGGGTATTTCTGATGATGGTGCTTGCGCTTCTTCTGCTGGTTTAGGAACGAGCGCATCAAGTCTTGGTGGAACGCTCTTGCGGTTGCGTTTGTTACGTAGTTGGTTGAGTACGTTGTTTTCTCTTGTTTCTGACATTTGTTATTTACTCCCAATTAACTTACTAATTTTCTCGGTTAAAACTTCAAAGGGATATTCTAGTTCTGTGTATCCTAGTTCCCCCAATGTTGTACGTTTATTAATTGCTTGTTTGTAGCGTTCCGATTCCCGGATGGAAGGTAAAACCAATTCTTCGGTTACTTCGTCGCGCATTCCCTCTACAGCTGCTCGACTTTCTTGCGCTTGGGTTTTACCAAACCAGCGGTCGCGGAAGGGTAGCACTCCCAAAACTTGAGCGTTAGTTGCACCGACATCTTGTAATCCGTTGAGTAAATCCAATGTCCGTACCAAGGAACCGTAACCTTTTACCGATGCTTCTGCGGGGATGAGCAGTACATCCGCCGCGCCAATGACGGTTAAGCATATTTGGGAACGCTGTGGTGGTGCGTCGATAATGCAGACTTTGAATATTTTGTCAACTGCTTCTAATCTACGTTTGAGTAGTGTTGCACCAACTCCACTATTTGATAAATAGTCTTGGACGGTATCTAGTTGGTCGTCGGAGGGGATTAAAAATAAATTGTCATTATAGGTGGTTGGGTAGATGCAATCTTCTGTTTCTACTGTCTTTTTTATGAACTCCAGCAATGTGGGTTCTTTGGGTTCTAATTCAAATCCCAGATAGGTAGTTAAGTTGTGTTGGGGGTCAGCATCAACCATTAATGTAGGATATCCCTGACGTGATAGTAGCCGACCCAGAAATAAGGCGGTTGTTGTTTTCCCCTGCCCGCCACTGAGACTAGTGATGGTGATTGTTAACATATATACATTTATCAAATTAGCTTTTTAACTTATAGTCATTTAATCATTTTGTCAATTACTAAAAAGCTAAATTTAGCTTTTTAATAAATTAGCTTTTTATTGATTAAGCTTTTAGCTATCATACTTTAGCTAAATAATTTAAGTATATTATTGTATAAAAGTAGTATTATAAATAATTAGCTTTTTGTAAAATTAGCTTTTTAGCTAAAGCTAGTTTTATTATTGTTGTGTTTTGGCTACTTAAAGTTTTAGCTACTGACTTAGGCAATTCCGTCTAATATTTATCTAGCGTTGCCATAACAAGACTGGGTGCTAATACGATTAAAAGTATTGTTGTGAGAGCTTTGTAGGTTTTGATGTCTTGGATGTGATTGTTAAAAGCTAAAAAGCTAGATTTAGCTTTTGGCAAAATTAGCTTTTTAACAAGAGCCAATTTTAAGAGTGTTATGTTTGATAAGTGAGTATAAGTGTATGTAGTCTTTTTAGGTATAAAAAATATATAATGAATATTGCTATTAAGGATGCGTGTTTGACTCTCTCGATACCCAAAAAAATAATTAACTAAATTTATTAAATTAGCTTTTAATCAAATTGGCTTTTATCAAAAAGCTAATCGGGACATTGGCTCTTGAGTTTAAAGCCTCTGAGCGGGATTATGGCGTAAATTACTCGGCGGACTAAGCTTGTCTCTTAAGAGTTTGAATTTGGGAATGGCTAAAGGTGCTTACTCATTCCCGGATTCAAACGAAAATGGCAGCGTTTCATTTGATTCTGCTGGCAGTACTTCAATTGCAGTAAGAAGAGTTGAGTGATTATGCACATACGCACCATTATTCTCTTACGTTACACATAATAAGTAATCACTTAGTATTATTTAAATAATCTTTGACGCTGTTTTTTAAATTCTCTATTGGTTCAACATCACGAATTTTATTAGATACTTCGCCACAAAAACCACCAGTTAAAAGCGCTGTTACAGCGATGGGAGTAGCAACTGCACCAAAAGGTAAACATAATAACCCAACACCTAAGCCAGCCAAATAAGTCATGGAGAGATTTTTTTCTACTTCTTCTCTACTATTTTTTTTTTCAGCAAACTTATACCCTAAGTTTTCAAAAATATTGCTTGCTTCTATTTCTAGATCCAATATTTTTTCAAGTGTGTTCAAAGCATTAACTTTATCACCTAAAAGATGATGTGTTAGGCTACTTCCTAAGTATGCTATTCCTTTTTTTAAATTTGTTTCTAAACTAATAGCTTTGTTAAATCTATTACGAGCTTCTCTCAACAAACTTTTTTCTTCGTTTACTGAACTTGAAGCTTGTTCTAATGCTCTAAAGCCAGCCTCAAGTTCAGAACCCATCAATTTATCGATTTTATAACCTAAGTTTTTTGAAATATTAAAATAACTACTTACAGCTTGAGCAACTTTAAACGTAGTAAAAAGCGAACTTAAATTGATACTCATCTTATTACTCCAAATAAAATGGACTATATAAGTAGTATTCCCAACTAAACTATATAAGTACTTTCCTAAACTGGCTTTGAGATAAAGTTACTGTAAAATTTTCAATCGGGTGGCGAAGGCTTGACAAGAAAGATAAAAAAGTGGGAAGAGTTGGCGCATGAAGCGCAGTGACTTTGACAATTTTTTTTGAAAACCTATTCTCATTCGCTATTCAAGACGATTTTACTTAACCGGGTGGTAAAGCCCATCTTTTTCGTTAAACCGCCACGTATATTTACCGCGATCGCGATTCTTACTCCACTCTCCAAACTCGCTTGCTGACAGGGTTGTGTGTTTTTCTTGCAGCGTGGGAATATTGACGTTAAGTCTTAGCGCTAATTTTTGTTCGTCGAGGGCTTCTATTTGAGGTGGTTTTCCGCTTTGGTTGTAGGGATTGCCCGATGATCTATATTGTCTGCGGTTATTTGATGCGTTTCCATTACGTTGAATAGCAATTAATGCTCCTTCTAACTGTGCTACCCTCCGATTGAGTGCTTCTAGTTTTTCTTCAGTACGTTCCTCGGAAGCACTGCTTTGTAAAGAGGGTTTGTTACCTTGCCCTCTTACAATGCTTTGAGCCAGTTGGTGTAACTGTTCCTCTACTTTTTGCAAGCGCGCTTCTGTACATATCTCTATACCCGGTATATCTCCTAGTTCGTGAAGTAATCCCCGGATTACTATATCTGTGGCGGTTTTGCCCGGTTGTGGAGAAGCTTTTTTGCGTAGTGCTTCTGCCAAAGGTTTGGGCAATTTGAAATTCATTGACTCGCGTTCAACTCGCGTCATGTCTACACCCAGGTACATACCGTATATATATAGCTTACAATGCGGTGGGGATACGAGGGAGCAATTAGCTTTACTCCGTTTGGATGAAGTGGGTAAGAACATAACGAATATTATAATTTTACGGAAAATTAAATATAAAGCTTCAACTGTTGTGTAAATCGTCCAACCTGCAATGGGAATTCTAGGTAAATAGGGCGTATTTATCATGATTTGTTATGGATTGGAAAAATTGGGCTAGCGTAGCTTTTAGTGAACGTAATCTTCTACCGTCGTGTTCTGGAATTTATATAATTAGCGATGCCAATGATTGTGTATGGTATGTGGGGCAAGCTGCAAACCT
>NZ_JAYGHM010000114.1:0-5526 GCF_034931125.1 Rivularia sp. UHCC 0363
TTCGAGTTATGAATTTTCTTAGAGGAAAAAGTGCGATCGCCTTTATGGGGGTACAAGTATCATCAGAACAGAAAACCGGGTTAAGCTTAAAATTCTTATTCTGCAAGAATTTTGTAGAGGATTGTAGTAGTTGATTTTTCAAGTTACCAGGTAGCAGCTTAACGAGAAAACAAGGGTTTTGCTTAACGGCATGCTCCGCGAACAGCGTTGAAATGATTTTGTATTATTTATGTAACAATGCTTAACCCGGTTTTCTGTTCCAATAATACTAATACCCCGTATATTGATAAAAGTAAATACAATCTATATGCAACAATACTTTTGAGAAAAGTAATAAAGTTTTTTGCGAACAAACTACAAATATCTTTAGGTACTTCCATACCTTATAAATTCTCAAACCTACTGTTACGGGGTAAATTTGGTTAGGGTCTATTAATTCGTTAACTAGCAAATTGTAATTTATACTTTGCTCTTAAGTGATACCCGTTCATTTTTATTGGCAGCGGCAAAAATTAGTAGAAAGCCAGGTGTCAAATTTAGCTGCAACAAACAGCAATAGTTTTTAGACTATCTTGCCCTTAGTGGCAGCTTTGCTAGATCCGCCTCTAATAAGCAGAAATATCTGTTTTCAGAATGCGATTCAAGGCTGCTTATTTTACTTTCTGTTATCTTAGTATTCCAAACCAAAATCTTTAGAATACTCTTTTGATGTACCATACCATCCTTGAACATAACAGCTAGCCCGATTTTCGGATAGGTCTTTTTTATATTTTTCTGTGACACTATACGTCTTATAAAAAGTTTCATCTACAAATAGGCAAAAATCCTCAGTTCTTTTACATTCATAACCATCACTGGTATATCTGAGACTTTTAGAATAACTATAACTTTTGAGAGCTTTATAATGATAAACACAGCCTGAATATTTTCTTGGATAGTCTATGCCTTTTTTTACTTCTAAATAAGCCTGAGTATTTTTATCTAATACATTTTCTACTGCTATTTTTTCTTGTTCAGCTTTTGCTAATCTTAGCGATTCATCATGATTTTCAACAATAGTAATTGGTAAGTTTGAAAATGTAACTAATAAAGAAATGAAAAAGAGCGAAATTAAAAATTTATTACTAACCTTTCTAAACACTGTTAAATATAAAACTAAATAGAATATTGATTGAAAAGTAATACCGAATATAAATAAAATTGGATTGTATTCAAGGCTTAATTTGATTGCTTTCGGTATATTAGGAGGATAAAGGCTTCTAACAAAATAAGACATATTGTATCTTACTTGCTCAGATTCTCCTGAAAATACTAAAAACAATTGAGAATAAATCAATAATGAAATCATGAAGTCCAGAAAAAGAATAAATACTATTAAAAGCTGATTTAATTCAGTAGGGAAACCAATATAGTTATTCATAAGTTTCAAAACATGAGGAGCTATAAACTTGAAGGTAAACAACAATGATAAGCTAAAAAAAAGCATAGCTACTAAGACTAACATAGTTAAATTGCTAACGATAATTGTTTTACTCTTATATATTTCCCAAATTTAGAGGACAAGTATCATGGAATAAAAAGAGTTATTTTAAGTGAAATTACTTACCATTTTAAATACGATTCTAGCCACTTGTTTTTGCTTTTAAATGTGATTTGTCCTTCACAAATACCATATATATTATTATTCTTGCCTGAGAAAATAATAAACATACTATTAACGTCCTCTACAATCTATTAGAAACCGCATCAAACTATATATCTGGATATATACTCTCTATCCAAGGTGATGGCTTATGGTGATAGTGTTTTGTAGTGAGTAAATTGTAGAAAAGCTCGACCTAATATATTTATATTTGAATTAATTATCTATTTTAATAAAGAAATAAGGAATGTTTATAATCGTTTGATTTATAAGTCAATAATTGCGATCAGTGACGTTTTTGACCAAAGTATATAAGATATTTAAATCACTAAATAAAAAAACTAAGAATAAACACCAACCAAGCAACAACCCTGCTCAGCATCAGTTCAATAATCCCTCTCTATACCTGCATTCCGCAAATACGGAGACTTTTTTTCTTAAATTTTTCTTATTTCCTCTCTCTAGTCACTGAGTAAATATTTATACTATTAATCTATTAAGTCAGCGAGTTGGTTGGTGATTTCGCTTTGGTTTTGGTTGCGGTTGTCGTCGTAAACCATTACGGTTTCAACTTTAGAATGTCGGCTGTAGGTTTTACCTTTAGTTATGTTACCGTTGTTAATTTCTAAAACTGTTGTAACCCCGCTATGTCTGACCCGATGGGGTGACATAACTTTATCAATACCCGCTGCTTTAAAGCGACGCACCACGATTTGACGAATCGCGTTACCGCTCAGACGATATCCCCAGGTGTTATTGTCGAGGGAAATAAATAAAGCATCATTAGCAATTAACCGAGAACGAGCATCGAGCCATTCGGTAATCGCGCTAACGGTTTGCGGTGAAACTTTTAACCATTCATCGTTATTTCCTTTACCTTTACCGAAGATACGCAATCTAGAAACGTGGGGGTCAAAGTCCTTGACCGATAATTTACTTATCTCCCCGCGACGCAACCCATTTTCCCACAGCAGCCGCAGTATGGCATAATCGCGTTTACCAATTTTGGTGGCGCGATCGCACATCTTTACCACCGCAGCATAGGTTTTTGCATCCACACCAGTAGTATCCCGATAAGCAACCGCTTTTTCCATCTCCACATCTTCTAAAGAATAGGTGCATACTCCCAACTTCCGCGCAAATTTAACCAGAGATTTAATGCTGGTAATCCTTCTATTAACCGTTGCTTCTTTCAACCCCCGTTCCAGAAGCTTCCCCTTGTATTTAAGCACCACTGCCACAGCCCGTTTTTCTGATAAATGTAAAAATTCCAAAACGCTATCGGAATTTGGTTCAGTTTCCGTCATTTCCTTAAAAAACTTATTCAAATCCTTGCGGTACTCGCGCTTGGTGCTTTCGGTACGAATTGAAGAAAGCATTGAAGCAATAATATCTTGCTCCGAATCGTCAGCTGCAAAGTAGCGCTCAATGGGGGTCGCGAGGGATTTTTCTAAGGACGTGACTGCATCATCGGGAGTGTCGGACATAGATTGTGGAAGCGAAACTGGTCGTTTTCGATATCAACCCCAACTTACACATATTCCTATGCACGATAATTCATCCAGTCTATAATTCTCTACATTTCGTAACTCGACTTAATGTCGCTTCATATACATTTATCTGGTTGCGATGGCGGTATCGCACTATATGGGCAAAATAAATAGTGCCATTCGGGATTCTGCAAATGACCGATATTTTGGCGGATTTGGTTTGAGGAGCGGGAGTGCGATCGCGTAAGCGCAACGAAGTATCGCCATCCTTCCAACAACAATAATGCGATCGCTCATCGCTAATAAGTCAAAAACCAAGAAGAATAAAATTAGTCTTCTAACTTTCTCTTATCATCGATTAACCACTTACCATTTGAATCAAGTGTAAGTGTAATTCTTGATGGGTCATCTAATTCTCTACCATCTTTTAAAGAGTACTTTAATTTCACATCTACAACAGCATTATTATCGCTTGTTTCAATTAATCGTATGGAATCAATTCTTGTAGAAGCAACTTTATCCCACCATTCCTGATAGTTATTATAATTATTATCTGGTTGTAAACTCTTAAATCTAGAACTTAGCATAGCCCAAGAGCTTGAATACTGTCGCTGATTTATAAGTTGATAGTATTGTGCAATAGCGTCTTCTGGTTTATTTGTTATATCCGAGGGGTTAGGGTTTAAATCCGAGGGAGTTTGTTGGGGTGTATTTTCGTCTGTAGGAGTAAAAACTAATGTTTCATCTACTTGATTAGGAGTGTCTGCAATGTTCTTAATTAATTGTCGTCCTTCATCAAGAGCTATCTGAACTTCTCTATTCAAGTTTTCATATTGTGATATTACTGAATCTATCGTTACAAGATATTCTCGTGCCTTTCTAAGCCCTCCAGTTACTTGAAAAACATTAAGAATATTGTCATATTCTTTGATTGACCCTTTAAGTTTTAAAGAAACATTTTCAGCTACATCTATTCTTTCTGTAAATTCTTTTTCGGTGACATTAATATCATTTAATAGCTTTTGCTTAAGCTCGGCTCTAGAGTTTTGATTTGCCCTCTCTTTAAGCATAGAAAACAACTTATCGGCAGCTTTATTTGTTTTTTCAAGTGAATCATCTAACTCTTTATGTTGTGATGATAATTCTGCATATCGAACTTCCATTCTTTGAGTGATTTGGTCAATATCACTAACGACATTTTCGCTACGTATATCTTCTCCGAGGTCTTTATAATATCGATTTACTAAATTAGAAGTAAAGCTCAATATTTTTTCACTAGCATCAATTAATTCTATAACTGCACTAATGTTAGTAGCAATCCTTGCACCAGTTATTAAAACAGGAGTGGCAGCACAACTTATTATTAGTACAAGCGAAAAAGATAAGCAAAAAAATGAAGCTATCATCTTTCGACGTTTCGTATTCAAATTAAACATATAAAAATCGCAAAGTGACCGCTGTTGCTGTGAGAACCGTAGCTTAACTGAATCTAAAAACAAATTAAGCTTTTATACATGAAAACTCTTGACAACGGACAAAGCAAGTGAGAACCAATACAATTATGTTCAAAATACGTCTAATTAGTTTTTTTCGCCCAGAGATTGTAAGCCGGTTTAGTCACGATGGTTTTATATTCATAAAATCCTCCTGCAATAAGTAAAACTATTACACCAAGAACCGAAGAGAACATTTACTGACTTCCAATATAATTAGAAAAGACGACATATTCCCAGTTATCGAATACCACCAAGCATGGCACTAATTGAATATCTAGAACATGATAATTGGCGCTCCGTTCTTCGTAGGAGCTTTGAGGGAGCGATTTCCCTACTACAAACAGATCGATTTCGCCCCACCTCAAGCGCGATCGATGATATTAGAAGTTGGTTAACTAGTGGTGGTGTCAGTCGCGTCCAACTTCAACTCGATCGCCAAATGGAAGGACAACGTTTAGCTGTGGAGCGCCAAAGGGAGATTCGTGATTTTTTATTGGTACTGGCGCAAGAAAACCAACGCTCGATCGTGCAACTAATGGCTGACGGTATTATTAAGAGCAACAAAGCTGATTTTCTGGTAACTTGCGGCATATCAGAATCAGAATTTGACGAAATGTGGCAACAAGTTTTATCTGGCGCTAATCCGTTTGAAACTTGGATGTTGGCAAATGGCTATACGAACGAGCAGATCGACCAAATCTATCAAATCATTGACCGTTGGCTCGTCAAGACCGAATTGAATTTTCCCACAAATCCCGACGACTCCAATTTGAACTGATACATTTTTTTAATAAAATTTATTCTTAACTCAAAAAATTCAGGAATTGGTCTTGGGAATCGTCTTAAAGATATAGGAACAAAAACAATACGTGAGGGCGATAGGCTTTATGTAGTTTAG
>NZ_JAYGHM010000114.1:5844-12367 GCF_034931125.1 Rivularia sp. UHCC 0363
AATATTTTTGTCAATCTTTACTATCGAACGCATCATTTACAGTTGAATGTTCAATTAAATACAAGTGCAGGCTTACAAATAAACGGTTGGCAAATCACAACTCACTGTCACCATTGACTGTAAAGTTATCTACGTAACTTTACCGAAATAACCAAGTATGATTGAAAATGCCAAGAAGCAACTTATTGAATTGCTCAAGAACCTTGGTTTTAGTGAAGATGATGCCCACTTCAAACGCGAACCTATTTCCCCAAATAGTTCCCATCGCTCTACTGTTGTGGTAAATTTCCCCGATGGTCGTAAGGTTTGTGGAACGGGTGTTGGGCAGCGCAAAACTGAGGCTGATATTGCAGCAGCACAAGTTGCTCTTGATTTATTGCATAGTGACCATCCAGATTTATGTGTCAATTGGGATGAAATAAAAGCTGAGGCTCAGGCAGGTGACGCACTGATTAAGTTAGGCGTATATCTTTGGGCAGAGTTAAACAATGCAGATGAAAAGTCAAAAATTCTGCAAAGCTTGGAGTCCGACGCTCATCTTGCTCTTGTATTTGACCGATGGAAACGAGAGGGCGATCCAGACTTAGCCATGTGGGGAAGTCATTTAGGCAAAAAGAGAAAAGCTACTTTGGTTGAAGCACTATTGTGGCGGCGTTTTGGATCGCAAGTGATTGCAAGCGATGCATTACCGCCACTCCAATCTCTACTGAAGACATTACAAACAACATAGCTTTTTATGAATAATGAATTTAATCTGTTATTAACACAAGCCCAAATCGAACAAGTCTTATCACAGGTTAAAGCTGCTTTTCCCTTCTTTACTGACTGGGAATATAATAACGAGAAAGACGCGGAGTATTTTGGCTTTTCTGTATGGGGAAAGTTGGTAACTAACCCAGAAGAATTAATGTCGCGACGTTTTTTTATCACATTTGATAAAAGTCATGAAAATAAGTGGCAGGGATGTTTAACAATCGGTCAACATTCTTATCTCTGGTCAAGTGCTGACATGGGTGATGCTCACTTATTAGATACGGAGCCAACTGAAACTTTAGAAGAAGCAATTGTAGCTCTTAAAGCAAATATGTTAGAACTGTTTCGATCTTTTTCTGTAGTGTGAGATGGGATGCGCCGCTAGCGATCGCGCTCCATCTGGGTACTTTATACTTTATTCTTGATTTGTATATCTGAGTACCAGTATAACACTGCTGAAAGGGGGGGGATTTGCTCGCTTTGATATCTTTCCATCCAACTGATACCGCTACACCAAGATATCTGCGTTCTTTCAGGATGGAGTCCGCTACACGGAGTCAAAACCTCTATCACGTAATTATTATTTAGAACATAGCTATATGCCAGTTTTTTGATGTAGTGTTGTAATACATTAAAAAGTAAGGTAAAACTAAGAATAGCATCTGGCACAATCTGTAATATTCAATTCTTATAATGAAGCTTACACAGAATGTACAGGATTTTATTATCTAACCGATGCCTCGCATCTTCCCAATAATTGCTGGGTGAGGGGGTGAAGTGCCGTATCTGTGGGGTTTTGGACACTTGTAGTATTGTTCCGAACTTTTTGCTCGGTATCGGTTAGAGAGAAAATTCCGCCAATTAATAATCAGTATATTAACTATTTATATACAAGTATTTTTTGTAGTTGATTATTTCTTAGGCAAGTCGTTAGACTACATCTTTAGCTACCATTTTGGTAATCTCATCAACAAAGCTTTGGATTTTTTCTGCTGATTCAGGAAAGCAGCAGTTTTTATTATCATTCACCGCAATATCTAGCCAGTCTTTTGCCATGCCGTGATGCTTAAGCAGCATCTGTGAACCTGACGCAAAGCATGCAGCTTTTACACGATAGCAGGAATAAAGCGGATGACGCTTGAAAACATAATAAGCTTTCTCAAACTCTTCAGCTGCTCTGTATAGCTGCTTCTTACGGCGAGCTTCAGAAATTTCAAAGTTTAGAAAATTATTTGTTGACATTAAACCGTTCCGTAAGTGCCGAAATGCAAATCCTCGAACTAGTGCTTGCGCTTCAGTCATTTCAACAAGAAGTGCAATGTCAGAATCGCTTAACTCTTCATAAAGCTTTGTTGCAAGCGGAGCAAGGGGAATTCCTGCAAAGAATGCCGCAGCATCAATTCCACGTAACACAAGAACCTTTTTTTTCATTATTTAATGCGTCTTCGTCTGAAGGCGGATAGTTTATATAAAATTAAGAGGACTTTTGTATTTTGATTTACTGGTAGGGTATTAGCTTAGAATTGCTATTGTCAAAAGAATCTCCTTTCGCTTTTGATAACCTGCAAGTCGAATATTTGACATCTTTGTGTTATATTCGTTGATTTCTTTCCGCTTTTCATGAGTTAGTCCAGTATGCAACAAGACACCGGCGGTTCTCAACAGACCGTAGATACCACTACCAAAACTACTAGAGTATTCCCTTACATGTTCTTCATAAGAACGAACGATATGAGTTTGCTGGTGATCAGCAAGGTTTCGCATCTCTTTAGTCATATTTTTAGCTGTAATGCACCATTCTAGAGCAGCACTTCTGTGACCCATAGCCATATGTAGATTGGCAATGGCTTTCGCAGTTTCATAACGCAAAAGCAATAAGTGTGGTACTTCGTGTAGAGTGTTAAACACTTCTTCAAATGTTGTCCATGCAAGATGCATCTGTTCTTCACGCTCATCGTCGTTTAAATCAGTGTGCATAACATTAGATGCTTTTTTCATACCGTACTCAAACATGCTTACCACATGACCAGTCTGAGCATTTTTTAGCAATTGAAAGATTTCTTCTAAGGGTTTAATACCATTCGCAAATGCTTCACATGCCTTGCTGGCATTTTTGAATTCGTGAATGAGGAAATGAGATCTGTGTGAGTCCGGATCAAGTAATAACATTACTAAAGCAAATGTTAAAGACACTGATAATCCAGTGCGTTTAATAAAGTCAGATTGGTTTTCACCACTTAAATCAATTTTACGACCGGATATGCCTGGAAAGCAGTTACTGAGAATTTTTATAGCTTCATTATCATCGTCAGGCAGTTTTTGGTTGCCTTGGACATATAGCTGATACATAGACTCTTCATAGCTGAGGCTTTTAGATTTAGAAGAGCTATGAGCCTTCGGACGGTTCGATTCAGCAAAATGAGAGTAATCACTAGTTTTTTTGCTGTTCCCAACGGGGGCATAGCAAATATATAAAACCAGAGGACTGCCACTATGGTTAGTTGTCATTATAAATGTTTCTTAGCGTACAATGTTTCCAAATAGGCACAGTGACCCCTAGAACCTACATTCCGCACCCCAAGTATCACAATCGGTAATCACTTAATATCTCCTCTATTTTGAGCTACAAATTATGCTGATATAATTTTTCACCTCAGTTGAAACAAGGAGATTAAGTATATAAACCAGCTTTATTTTATTCTAAAAAACAGTAAAAATACTTGTGTGACAGTTAGGGTGCAGAATGTGGGCTAAAACCTCACCAACTTTTTCGCCAGTCTTTTCTAATGCTTTGGTAGCAACAACTGAACCAACAGCAATCGCAGCACTACTTAAAGGCTCCATAAATTAAAATATGAATAGAGATATACCCCTGTATTCTAGTAATCTATCATTAGCGTAAGTGTATTATATTTTATATCCGTGATTTTCGGTAGCAAAGAATAACCGCTGCTGTATTGTCACGGTGAGAAGCATCGCTCCCAGAAAGTACTACATCAATTAATTACCTAACTCAAAAGCTATTCTCTTCGGTGCGAATGTTTTCCCCTAGAAATACTCGCAAGAAGAATGGGTATTTTCTATACCAAAAAAAAATCATGTAATTTCTGGTATTACAGCTTTTTCTTAGTTTTACCTTACTTCCTTACTCACTTTCTTGTCATTGCTCATTCAAGGCTCTGTTACTGTGGCGTGGATTGGTGATTTCTCCCGGAATCATTAAGTTTGGCTTTGAAGTAGACCTCAGACCTTGCCAATCTGGTAGGCTTTAATACATCCATGAATGATGAGAAATGGTTAAGCAACAAACTACTCAGCCACGAAAAATCTTGATTCTGGCAGCCAGTCCTGTAGACCAAGCAAAATTACGCTTGGATGTAGAAAACCGTGAAATTGATGAAGGTCTAAGACGTTCTCAGCATCGTCAACAGTTCCAACTAGAAAAGCTAGGAGCAGTGCGAACTGATGACTTGCGTCGAGCCTTGTTAGATAATAAACCCCAATTCCTTCACTTTTGCGGTCATGGTACGGGGTCAGATGGATTAGTATTTGAAGACCAACAAGGCAATACTCAACTAGTCGCTACAGAAGCTTTGGCGAATTTGTTCGAGTTATTTGCAGGTCAAATTGAGTGTGTTGTACTTAATGCCTGTTATTCGGAAGTCCAAGCGAGCGCGATTGTTCAGCACGTTGGCTATGTGATTGGCATGAATAAAGCCATTGGGGATAAAGCAGCAATCAAATTCTCCGTTGGCTTTTATGATGCTTTGGGTGGTGGACGCTCTGTAGAAGATGCTTATAAATTTGGTTGCAATGCAATTCAAGCTGAAGGTATTCCAGAACATCTTACCCCCGTCCTCAAAATCAATACTGCCTGGAAGTCTTTGTTGGAGAAATCCCAACAGCATAAAAATGCTTCTCCAATAGAAGATTCATCAACAGATACCTTTAATACACCCACGATTCCACAAAATAAAACTATCCACCAACAAGCAGGAGATAATGCTAAACAAATTGGGGAAATTGGGTCAGCAGGAACAATCAACTTATAGTGAATACTGAAGATAATGGTGGATCAGAAAGCTGGTAATAACGCTGTTCAATTTGGGGAAATTGGGTCAGTAGGGGAAATAAACATTAATACTCACCATACACCCGCGAGTATTCCTTTTCAAGCACCATCTTTACCACCTAATTTTGTAGAACGTCCCTTACCCCGTCAACAAGTAAAAGCACTTTTACTGGGGCAAGAAGCTTTGAATCGAGGAACTTTAGTTCTTAGCGCTATTTATGGATTAGGTGGAATTGGTAAATCAATATTAGCTGCGGCTATAGCCCATGATCCGGATGTTAAAGCTTGTTTTACAGATGGGGTTTTGTGGGCTACTTTGGGTCAAAAACCGGATTTGTTGCCATTATTAAGTAGTTGGATTCTGGCTCTGGGAGACAATAACTATAAACCCATTCAACCAGATGATGCAAAAAGACACTTGCAGACACTACTTTATGATAAGAAAGTCTTGCTAGTGGTAGATGACGTTTGGAATCCAGAACACGTTGAATATTTTCAGGTTGGTGGTGCTGGTTGTCGGGTACTTATAACTACACGAGAAGCAATGATACTGGGAGCAAACCGTTATGATTTGGATGTGATGACAAAGAGCGAATCCCTAAAGCTTCTGGAAAGTCAACCACAGCCCAGGCAACTTACTCAAGCAGAACAACAGCAAGCGGAACTTTTAGCAGAAACAGTTGGTTATTTACCCCTAGCGTTAGAATTAGCCGCAGCGCAAATAGCAGATGGAATCACATGGGAAGAATTGTTAGAGGATTTAAGGGCAGAAATTGCTCATTTAGATGCGCTTGATTTATTTGTAGACTGTAGCAGTGAGGAAAAGCGCAAAAAGTATTCTCTGGTAGCTTCTTTTAATCTCAGCTTGAATTCTTTAACTCCAGAATTATTAAAACAATTTGCTTGGTTTGGAGTTTTACCAGAAGATGTGGCTATTACCCATGCAATGGCGGCAACACTTTGGGGTGTTAATCCTAGACAAGCTTTAACAATACTGCGTCAATTAAGGTCTAAAGCATTACTGCAAACAGGAACAATTCAGTTTGAAAACAAACCAACTTACAAGCTACATGACTTAATGCATGATGTAGCTGTTGGATTACTTACAGGAGAAAAAGTTTCATTACAACCAGAAAAACTACCAGGCTTGGGATTGAGTTTACCTGCTGCCCATTCGGCGTTATTAAACCGTTATCAAGAAAAAACTCAGTCAGGGCAATGGCATACGTTACCTGGTGATGGTTATATTCATGCTCATTTAACTTGGCATTTCCAACAAGCGAACCAAGTACATCAGATACATCAACTTTTACAAGAGGAAACCCCAGCAGGAGGTAATGGTTGGTATGAAGCGTGCGATCGCTTGGGACAAACTGCTAACTTTGTAACTGATGTTGGTCGTGCTTGGGAACTAGCAGAAGATTCTTGGACTGAAACAACCTCATCTCAAGTTATTGGCTTACAGTGTCGCTATGCTTTGATAATTGCATCCCTTAATAGTTTGGCAGCAAATCTACGAGTAGAACTGCTGATTACGTTAATCCAAAAAAATGTGTGGACTCCTGAGCAAGCACTCGTTTACGTGCTACAAAGCTCGAATCCACAACAAAAAGCAAACTTGCTTACAAATTTAGCCAATCATTTACCTCCAAACCTAAAAGAATTAGCACTCTCAAAAGCACTGGCTGCTGCTAGGAA
>NZ_JAYGHM010000115.1:0-11652 GCF_034931125.1 Rivularia sp. UHCC 0363
CCGAATTATACTCACGCTCCGCGAACGCAACACTTTGGGATTGCTTCGCTGTCGCTCGCAATGACACAAATAATTTTGCATACCCACTTAATTCCTGTGCTGTGAGTGCATAAGTTCTCAGTAATGGAACCAAATAACAATAGTGGATCGCTTTGCCAAACCTTTAACAATAGTTAAAAATACTGTCGGTATCGTCATGCACTTTCTACAGAAACCCGAAGAACTGGTATGATTTCTCATGCATTGATGATGATAAATAATGAATAACGAAAACCACCGCGTTTATTGGCGGAAAAATATCGCTTTAATTCGCAATCTTTTAATAGTCTGGGCAATGGTTTCTCTAGTATTTAGTATTTTGCTAGTGGAACCTTTGAATACAATCCGTTTTTTTGGCGTACCTTTCGGCTTCTGGATGGCACAGCAGGGTTCAATCCTGGTATTTGTGGCGTTGATTTTTATTTATGCCGTGCAAATGGATAAATTAGACCGCGAACATAATATTAAAAGGTAGGGAAGCTGTGAGTGTTGAAATTTGGACGATTTTATTTGTTGGCGCTTCATTTTTAATTTACACCTACATCGGTTGGCAGTCTCGCGTTAAAGATAGTAAAGGCTTTTTCGTTGCCGGACAAGGTGTTCCAGCCCTTGCTAACGGTGCTGCAACTGCTGCTGACTGGATGTCGGCAGCTTCGTTTATTTCGATGGCTGGGCTAATTTCTGCCTTGGGTTATGACGGTTCAATTTACTTGCTGGGATGGACTGGCGGTTATGTATTACTGGCGTTACTTTTAGCGCCCTATCTGCGAAAATTTGGTAAATATACCGTACCCGATTTTATTGGCGATCGCTATTATTCCCAATTCGCTCGATTAGTAGCTGTAATTGCCGCTATCTTCATTTCGCTAACTTACGTCTCCGGTCAAATGCGGGGTGTGGGTATCGTTTTCAGCCGTTTTTTGCAAGTTGATGTCAATACTGGTGTGATCATCGGTATGGTAATTGTCGGCTTTTTCGCTGTGTTGGGAGGGATGAAAGGCATTACCTGGACGCAGGTAGCGCAATATTGCGTGTTGATTGTTGCTTATCTGATTCCTGCGATCGCAATTTCCATGTATCTTACTGGAAATCCCATACCCCAATTTGCGTTTACCTTCAGCGATATTGCCGATAAACTCAACGAGGTTCAGGTTGGTTTGGGTTTTCAAGAATATACGCAACCTTTCACCAACAAATCGATGTTGGACGTGCTATTTATCACCATCGCTTTGATGGTTGGCACCGCAGGCTTACCTCACGTAATCGTCAGATTTTACACAGTTCCCAACGTCCGCGCCGCTCGTTATTCTGCGGGTTGGGCATTGTTATTAATTGCCATACTTTATACTACCGCTCCTGCTCTTTCGATGTTTGCTCGCTACAACTTAATTAATTCATTAAATGATAAAACCGTTGTCCAAGTGCAGCAGCTAGACTGGGTAAGAAAATGGGAAAGCACCAAATTATTAGCTTTTGACGATAAAAACGGCGATGGAAAGTTGCAGTTAACTCCAGATGAAACGACCAACGAAATCACAATTGATAAAGATATCATCGTACTTTCCACCCCAGAAGTCGCCAAACTTGCACCGTGGGTAATTGCTTTAGTCGCAGCAGGTGGTTTAGCAGCAGCTTTATCTACAGCATCCGGTTTATTACTAGTAATTTCCAGTTCGATCGCTCACGACGTTTACTACCGCATGATTAACCCCCATGCATCGGAAAGTCGGCGGGTATTCGTTGGTAGAATTATGGTCGGTTTTGCGGTGGTAGTCGCTGGATACTTTGGTGTAAACCCACCGGGATTTGTCGCGCAAGTTGTCGCATTTGCCTTCGGTTTAGCCGCAGCTAGCTTTTTCCCGGCGATATTCTTAGGAATCTTCGACAAACGTACTAATAAAGAAGGTGCGATCGCCGGAATGTTGACCGGGTTAATCTTCACCACTGCCTATATTATCGGCGTAAAATTTGCCGGAATGCCGACTTGGTTCTTCGGTGTTTCTGCTGAGGGTATTGGCACATTAGGTATGGCGATCAACTTAATTGTCACCTTAATAGTTTCCCGTCTAACACCACCACCACCACCAGAAATTCAAGCCCTAGTAGAAGACTTACGCAGCCCCACTGTGGAAGAAACACCTGTGGTAGCGGTGCATTAGGGAGATGGGGAGATGGGGAGATGGGGGGATGGGGAGATGGGGAGATGGGGGGATGGGGAGATGGGGGGACAAGGAATTATAAAAACATTTGTAGTGTTCGCTGAACAGATCCCTTGCTTTCCCAATTACCAATTACCAATTCCCAATTACCAATTACCAATTACCAATTCCCAATTCCCATTACTTCTCAACTCTGTATCCTAATTCCGCCAAGCGGATGCGGGAATGTCGCCATTTTGCTTGGACTCTGACGAATAATTCTAGGTAAACTTTGCCTGCAATTAACTTTTGAATCTGTTCTCTGGCTGCACTTCCCACGGTTTTGAGCATTGCTCCACCTTTACCAATTAAAATACCTTTTTGAGAATCGCGTTCGACGTTAATTGTTGCCAGAACGCGGGTAATTGCAGGTGTTTCTTCAACTAAATCGATGCTTATAGCTACTGAGTGGGGAACTTCTTCGCGAGTTAAGAGCAAAATCTGTTCTCGAATTAGTTCACCCATAATAAAGCGTTCCGGCTGATCGGTGACTAAATCGGGTGGATAGTAGTAAGGACCGGGTTCTAAATTTTCTATTAATAAATTTTGCAGTTCTAGCAGTCCATCGCTGGTTTTAGCAGAAAATCTTGCTGTTTGCCATTCTCCAAACTTTGCTAATTCCAGATAACTTTCGTCTATCAACTGAGATTCCGGTTGACTATCAATTTTATTGATACCTAAAATTATCGGCGTGGTGGTACGTTCGAGTAGTGAAGCAATATAGCGATCGCCACCACCGCAAGCTGTACTACCATCCACTACAAACAGTAAAACATCCACAGAATCGATGGCGATTTTTGCATTTGTGACCAAAACTTCCCCCAGCTGATGGTGGGGTTTATGAATTCCTGGTGTATCGACAAAAATCAGTTGAGCTTCGGGTGTGGTTAAAATACCGCGCAATCGATTTCGCGTGGTTTGCGCTACTGGTGATGTAATCGCAATTTTTTGACCCACTAATTGATTCATTAAAGTCGATTTACCGACATTCGGACGACCGATAATACCGATAAAACCCGACTTGAATCCCGGAGGTGCCTGGGGAATCAGGACTTCTCCTGGAAGAGAAAAGTTGCTGTCTTGAATATTATTCATGTGTAACTGAAAAATACATCATTATTTACTTTCCCGCGATTAATAAAATATTAAATTGGTTGGTGTAACTGATCTTAATAAAGATGTTAGTGAAAAATTCCCTCTCCAATGCATCTAACTAAATTATGATATACATTGTAGTTACAGTGTAGGTGTAGGCGAGTTGAGATTTGAATGGGATGAACCTAAGGCGATATCTAATGAGAAAAAGCATGGCATCTCGTTTAGTGAAGCAGAAACGGTGTTTTATGACGAGAATGCACGTTTGCTGTATGACGCAGAGCATTCGTCAGAGGAGGATCGGTATATACTTCTGGGCATGAGCAACTTGTTGTCTTTATTAGTGGTTTGCCATGTGTACCAAGAAGACGAGGAAGTTATTCGGATTTTCTCAGTTCGTCGGGCAAACAAGAGAGAGCAACGACAATACGAGAGTTTTTTTTATGAAAGATAATTATGATTTCTCCCTATCTGTAAAGAACCCTTACACCAAGAAGCTGAAGAAGCAAGTTACGATTCGACTTGAAGAGGACGTTGTTGAATACTTTAAGAGTTTAGCTGAAGAAACGGGGATTTCTTACCAAAGTTTGATTAATTTATATTTGCAGGACTGTGTAAAATCGCAGCGCAAGCCATCATTGGAATGGTTGAGTAAAGCTTAACAACACAGTGGAGCGAACGATACAAAATAATAAATAATTAAGTATGACTACGTACATTGGCTCCTGTCACTGCGGCGCTGTTCAGTTTGAGGTCGATGCCGATATTGACCATGTTCGCTCATGTGACTGCTCGATTTGCGCGAAGCGAGGTGCGCTGAACTATCGTGTGCCAAAGGAAAGTCTTCGCTTGTTAACTCCTTGGAAGAATTTGAAGCTCTATCAATGGGGTTCTCGGACTGCTGAGGACTATTTCTGCCCTAAATGCGGGATTCTGCCATTTCGGTGTCCAAGCCACCCCTCGCTACAAGAGCTTCATGAAGGTATAAAACCCTTTGATGGTTGGGCTGTAAACGTTCGCTGCCTACAAGGTATTGATTTAGACGCTCTTCCAATCAAACGAATATCTGGAAGTAAAATTTGACACATAATACATTAGCTTTTCTCTATCTATCATAATTTTAAAGACAGGTCTAATTTTAGGATCGCAGCAGCTAACGGATGCTCAACAATTTGAACAGTCCCAAAAAGCTTGGTTGACGTATCGAGATACTCATTGCAAACTAGCTGGTTCTTACGTAGGTTCACAGATGTATTCATATTGTCCCATGCAGTTGAATATTCTCCGGGTTACTGAACTCAGAGAATTAGCTGGAGAACTTGATACTAAATAATTCCAAGTACAAATTCACCTTCATTTACTGATTGGTTGATAGAAACATCGTATACAAACCCATTAATAATCGCAAAAACATCTACCGTTGTAGGTAATTTACCTTGCTTATTAAAATTGAGTATTTGATAAACTTGTTCTCCAGCTTGTACTTCCGTACCGAGTGCAACTCTTGAGCTAATCATTCCCCCGACTGGTGCATAATATTTTATAACTTGACTTCTAGTTTTAAAACTCATTTGATTATTTTTCTGTGGGAATTCATCTAATTTAAAATCTTCGGACAACACACCCTTTTGTTTTAAATAATTTTTCACACCTCGAACACCTTTTGTAACTGAATCGGGAATCATTTCCATTCCTCTTCCAAGTTCGAGCGTCCAAGCTTCTACATCAAACTTTACCGTTCTACCCAACTGTAAAAAACACTCTTCTAGCGCTAACCAAGGTTTAATAAAAGCTTCGTCAAAAGCATCTCCGTCATATTCATCGAGTAAAATACCAAAATCGAGCAGAAAATATTTAGCGCTTTCCTGGCGATCGCGAAAGTAGTAAAGATAGTTTAAGCCTTGATTTGTCGAACTATGAATATCAATCAAGTAATCTGCATCTAAACTCAAGGATTGCAGTTTGTAACGAAACTTCTCGGTATAAGGTACTCCATTTGCAGAGTTAATTTTATCCGTAAGTGTACTAAACCTTTGCTTGATTGCATCGAGAAAATTCTTTTTAATTTCCCCTACATTACAATTAATCTGAGATTTAGCAAATGCTAATAACTGATTTTCGCGATCGTTGTCTTTAGATATATCCTTTTCGTAATCCCAGAAAATACGATTCCAATCCTTCGCTTCATAAGTACAGTATCTTCCATCAGAAAAATGATGAGAACGTTGATTAGTCCCCATCGGATTACAAACTGGAAGCAGCCAAACTTCTCCAATTAAATCGGTATTATCTAACATCCACAAAAACTCAATCAACCGTTGAATCACAGCATTGCCAACAATTTCCGCACCATGAAGATTAGATTGAATATAAACTTTTTTACCAGAAGTTGCACCGATAAATTTGTAAACTTGTAGCGATAAAATATCACCTGAAGCCATTTGACGCAGCGGAATTGTAGAAATAATAGGGAGCATTATAAAAGATTGAAAATTCTCTTTCCTGAAATATCTCGATTATCGTCATTTATAAAAACTAATCATCGATCAACCCCACCTTCTGGGTGATAATTGATTTCTCAATTCCAAAAATCAGCAATAGAATATCCCATTTCCGCTAACATTAACCGCAACAAAGGTAAACTTAAACCAACCACATTACTGTAACAACCTTCGATTTTTTCTACAAACACAGAACCTTTCCCTTCCAATGCAAAAGCACCAGCACATTTAAGGGGTTCTTCGGTAGCTACATAAGCATCTATTTCTGCAAGGCTCGCTGAAGTAAAGTAAACTTTTGTTACTTGATACTTGACTAAATTCTGCTTTTGTAAATTATCAATAAATACGTGACCAGTAAAAAGTTCGCCATAATTACCCCGCATCATCAGCCAGCGTTGACGTGCTTCTTCTTGATTAGCGGGTTTACCGTGAATTTCGCCATTAATAGCCAAAACCGAATCGCAACCCATAACTAAAGCCGATTGAAAATTCGGTGCTACAGTTTGCGCTTTTCGTAAAGCAAGAGTTTGCACTAATTCTGCTGGATTTTCAATTTGAACTTGAGACTCATCAAAATCGCTGGCACAAACAAAAGGTTGGATTCCAACATTTTGCAGCAGACGACGACGAGCAGTCGAAGCAGAAGCGAGGACAAAGGTTGGGGTACCCATATTTTTTGAGGGAGAGGGGAAAGGAGTTAGGAGTTAGGAGTTAAGAGTTAGGAATAACAATCAAGAATTAACTGTTGACTGTTGACTGTTGACTGATTAATCCACGCGGAAAGAACCTACAGAATCTTGAATCGTTCGTTTCATGCGATTCCAACGTCTTTCAGGTACTGAAGCGTTAAAAGTAAATAATTTACCACGACTAATCGCGACGCTAGCAAGATTGTGACGCTCTCGGTCGTTGGAGAATTTGACCAAAAATTCTAATAAATAGTAAGTTTTACCATCTTCGCCGATTTTTTGTTCGGCATTAACTAACTCTGCTGTACGATTAGAGCCTTCGGGAGCGAGAGCATTTTTCCCTAACTTATATCCTACTTCTGTAGGTGTACCTAATTCCGCTAAAGTTTTACCTGATGGAACCGGACTGATGACCACGGAAACGTTTTCAGTTGTTTCGATGATATCGTGAAATACAACATCGGGACCGTTGCCGATCTGTACTTCCACCCAGCCGGTAGGATATAAGAATTGATAGCCATTGGTTGATTCTATATAGCTATTAAATGCAGCTGCGGCTGCGGTATTAATATTAGTAAGGCACAAACTAAATACTAAAAATAAAGTAACTGAAATTCGTTTCCACATTTGTTCTGGTTCCTTTAAGCTGGAAATAATGCGTAACCATGAGGGTAATTTATCGTTATTATTGTCCCACGTATGTTGACAACTTACGAAGTACGCTGGTTTTACTCTGGTAATATTCCCGAAAGTATTGAATCTTGGTTTAAGCATTGCTTGTTATCACCCACAAAATTACCAGAAAAACGCGAAGATGTGTATCTGTACGCGCCAAATTGCGATTATTTAGGGATTAAATTGCGTCAAGGAGCGTTGGAAATAAAATGGCGTTATCCTAAATCGAACGTGATGAATTTTGGCTCTGTGGTAGAAGGTAATGTTGAAAAATGGAGCAAATGGCGATTGGATTCGACTGGAGAAGCCTTTCAACTGACTCAAATTGGCGATAATCCGGTATGGGTAAGAGTCGCAAAAGTTCGTTTCTCGCAACTTTATCAAGTCGTAGCAAATACAGTACAACCTGTTTCTAGCGATCCAAATGTAGATAACGGTTGTAGTTTAGAACTCACTAATATAGAAGTTAATGGGAATAAATGGTGGAGTATCGCTTTAGAAGCTTTTGGGGAAGATTCTAATTTAAAAGATAATCTTCAGGTGACTGCTAATTTTGTATTTAGGAATTACGATAATTTTTCTTTGCAAGCCAAGAGTTCTTATGGTTATCCAAGTTTATTGGAATTAGCTGTTTAGTGGGAAGCAATTCTTAAGTGAATTTACTAGCCCAAAAAAAATCTTTACAACAGTAGATGTATCAAAAATAAGGTGTTATAACAGAGAATTCCGCATCTCAACTACCCAATTGCCAACTTTGGTTTTTGGAGTAGAAGCTCAAATCAGGTCATCAGGAGACATCTATGCCTTTAAAAAATTACGGTGTTCTCAAAGGTAAAGCGATTGATAGAAAAATAGGAGAAGGTAAAACTCCTCACTACCAGGTACTTATCAATACGTCCTCAGAGAAACATCGCATTGCTATCAATGTAAAATCAAAGCTGAGTCCTTCGGAATTACTTTATTTGGTAGACGATAATTTTGACCATCCAATTACTCAAGAATTGGTTAAACTTGATTACGGCTTTAATCATTTGGAGCGAAAACCCGGTGGACTAGCTTTGGACTTCGTTCGAGGTAATTTGTTCGATACAACTGAAATGAAACCTTTACCTCACGATGTTCCAGGTCCCGACAACGATTTAAACGAATTAATTGAACTATACGTAACGCGATCGCAAAATAGTGAAGACGCTGTTATCTACGCTTTTGGGGAAAAGTGGGGTCCGGAAAACGATGTTAAAGACAAATATTTTGGTTTTCTTCCCGGTAACGGTATTCATGACATCCACATGAATCAAGGTAGTGTAGGTAAATTCCAACAAGATAACGGTGTTTGGCAAGATGGGGGATTATTAATTCACTATCCGAAGCGCGAACAGTGGGTTGGGGTTTTCTTAGCTTTCCAATCGCAATCTTTCCACACTGACGACAAAAATGGCGATCGCTTAGACTCCCTACTTGCCACAAGTACTGCGGAAGTTCGGATTTTAGCTGCTTTGGTCAATCCTACAGGTAGCGACCGTAATAGTGAAACGGTGACTTTAATTAATACTTCCACAGATAAAGTTGATTTGAGCGGATGGTCACTTACCGATTACGACCAACGCAAGCATCATCTTAATGGTGCGATTAATCCAGGGGAAGTATTGCAAGTACCTTTACTTACCAACAGTATTTCCTTAGATAATAAAGGTGGTACCCTGACTCTACTTGACAAACAAGGTATTAAAATTGACGGTGTTTATTATACCAAGGAAGACGCACAAAAGCAGGGTCAAACAGTTGTGTTCTAACTAGTAATTAATTTTCAACAGCAAAAACCTCACCTTATTTCCTTGCCAAGGAGAGGAATACCGGAAGCGGGGGTGAGGTTAATTTGTATTTCATTTAAGTAAAAACCGCTTTATTTAGCAATTCATCGGGTTTGCAAAACAACTACGGTCATATCATCGCCATTTTGCCTATCTGCACCGATGAATTGCTGAATTTGATTGAATAGACAGTCAAGAATTTCTTGTGGTTCGTTGTAATACTTGCAAGCGTTGCTAAAAGCAATAATTAGGTTTTCTTCATCAAAACGTTCACCAGAAGGAGAAGCTGCATCAGTTAATCCGTCGGTGTAATAAATAACTGTATCCCCTGGCTCTAGGTATGCTTGGTTATTTTCGTACTGACTGTGGGCTTCTAAACCAATCAACATTCCATTTGTATCGAGTCGGCTAACGGTTTTTGTCGCCGCGTGCCACCACAAAGGGGGATTATGTGCCGCATTACTGTAAGATAATATCCGCTTTTGCGGGTCGTATTCCGAGTAAAACAAGGTGATAAAACGATTGGAATTTTCCAAATCTGCATACATCACTCGATTCAAGTTTTGCAGAATTCTAGCTGGGGAATTAAAGTGCAATACTTCACCCCGCAACATTCCTCGCATCATGGTCATGATTAAACCGGCAGGTACACCTTTACCCATCACATCCCCGATCACCATAGCCCAGCGATCGGTCTGGGTCTGATCGCCGTCTTTTTCTTCAGCGTTCAGCTTATGGTTTGTCGGAATAAAATCATAATAGTCTCCCCCTACGTGATTTGCTGGTTTACAGCGAGCAGCTAAAGCTATACCAGGAATACTTGGGCATTGACGGGGCAAAAGCCGCCGTTGAATTTCCGCACCAATTTCTAATTCTTGATCGAGGCGCTCTTTCTTACGTAATTCTACACCTAGCTGGTCGTTTTCAATTGCAACTGCGGTTTGGTCGGCTACCAAACGTACTAACTTTTGTCTAGTTTCCGTCCAAGTATATTCCGGGTCTCTACTTAAAACGTACAGCCATCCACGTTCTTTATGCTTAACCAAAATAGCGGTACCAAAAGCCTGCATATCTGGTCCCAAACAACGATGCATTTGAGCATCTAAGATCCCACTAGTGGTTGCTAATGGTGCAGATGTTGGCAGAGAAATTTGGCTGCTAGCTGCTTCTAATGCCTTACGTATATTTTTGCGCTGACGACTATCCTGCCAATGTAGTTGTTCTAATCGAACTTGACCGTTAGGTTTATAAAGAAACAAAGCGCTACCGTCGGCATCTGTTACCCTAGTTGCCATCAGCGGTATTAGTTCCAAAAACTGGTTTAAGTTATTGAAACTTCTGAGAGCAAATCCCAAAGATGAAAGTAAATCTTGGATTTTGTTCTGCTCCCGATGCAGCCGTGCCACAAGTTCTTTGAGTGCCACGACCGGAGTGACATCTGTTGGGACACTGCTATTACTATTAGCTGGTTGGGAAGGCAGTTGAGACACAGGATATTATATTAGATTGCTCTTTTTTAATTGACTAAACAATAGAATGATTGATATATCAAACAAAACGGACGGAATCATAAACCATATTGAATAATGGTTTATCAGTTTAGCAAGAGTAGAAAGACAATTAGAGTAAATTTTATAACTATTTTGTTGCCTGATTTGTTTTTTTGATTTATGTACATTTATTCTTTACAGGGGTTTGGAGCCAAATATTAACTTGTCTCCCCCTCGAAATATTTTTATCCCATCACAAACTGTTAATCTTTTCATAAATTGATTATCAAATCATATACCTTCAGACGTAAAAAATATACTTGTTAACTAAGAGTGGCAATTGCCGATTTTGCTAACTTTTTTAGGCTATGACCATGTAAGGGTGAGAGCCTTTAGGTGTGAGAGCTTTCATGCTAATTTTTTTTGTTGAAAAATCAATCAATTAAGATGTTAATAACAGTATTACAAAAAAAAACAAATTTGCGTATCAAATCTAGGGAAAGTATAGCCTAAGACCTATAGTTTAAAACTTAGTCAAGATATTTTTTTATCATCATGTTTTTTCCGCTTATTTTTTATCAAATAGTTGGGTTTAAAACTCCGTGCTAGAAGCACGGCTTTCTACTTACTAAATATACATTCACTTCTAAATGTGTTAAAAATCAGCAAATAAAATAATTAGTACCGATGGACAGTCGGGAATCCAAAACGCCTATGCAGACGGTTTGCCTCTAGATTAAGTTGTCTTAATCTAGGTCAAAGTCGAAAACCCGCAAGGGAACAACTAGGAAATAATAGAAGTGATTCAAAGATAGCTCCGCACCTTTTAGGTCGGAGAGATCGTCACAGGAATATGTTCGTAGGTACAGTTAACAGTCATGACTTTAACCCAGCAATATATATCTGAATATATGCTATGTAAATATCTTCGGTTTAGTAGTTAGTGCGGAAGATAACATATTCGCAAGATAATTTGCAATTATGAGCGTATATAAACAAGGAAAATTAGGACTAATAGTGCTTTTCATTAGTTCTGAGGAGTTTTTCTCCCAGCCCGTCCGGGAATGCAATTCCCGGACTAATAGCATAAGTCCTCTTCAGAGGACTAAAATTTCACCCATCAAAGTTAATGTGGTGGAGTACTAATAGTCTGT
>NZ_JAYGHM010000116.1:0-11483 GCF_034931125.1 Rivularia sp. UHCC 0363
GGTCACCGCCCTTTTTCGCCACAGTCGTCGTCCCGTCGCCGTGGATGACGCTGAGGTCAAGATGCCCTTTGAGGGACAGTATCGACACAGAACCTGCGAAAATGGCATCGAAGCAGCCCTGGGCTTCGTAACGCCGAAAGGCGGCATAGATCCGGGTGTAATGAATTTCCGGTTGCCCCGCTTTGTTCTTCTCGATCGGCAGTTCCTTCCACTGACAGCCTAGGTACAAGAGTTTCAAAATGTAGTTGAAGATCGCGTGCAAAGAGAGTTTCGGCTGAGGGCCACGGCTGCCGATGTGCAGATGGGGCAAGACAAATTGCTCAAACTGTTCTAAGGTCAAATGCGTGGGAATCGATTGCCACTGTTGTGTTTGAGGCATTATTACTCCTGCCGACGGTTCAACTAAAAAGACTTGAGCCATTTTAGCCAACGTCGATGCAAGCTTATGTAAATAGGGGCTTTTAGACAAATTCATCCAGCCGGAAAAACCCGCAACCAGTTGGCTGAAAGAATTTCAGGAGGACGGCATAACCCAACCGAGTTGAACCTGTTTTGTTGCCCAGTAGCTCTAATTCTCTGGGCACTAAAGTCCACTCTTCAATTAATTCCTGAAGTTCCCAATCGCGTTTCATCCCTGAGCCTCGCGTGAATTAGCGCAGCCAGTTTATCAGTCTGTTGTACTGATTGAGTCCTGTCGTGCGGGCAACGAGTGGGCATGATCCAGAACAATCGCTCAAACCCTTGCTGTATCAAGCTTTTTTCTGCTACTTTGCGGGCTGTTGCAGCTTCGCTACCCACACCCCAACTACCCCGAGTCGAGTCTACCGTCAAGCGGATTGGACTACGCTTGAAGCTATCGGGGGTACAGTGGAAGCAAGAGAATGTGGCTCAAGTGCTCAACCAGCGGTGCACTTATCTCAACCTAGCAATTTTCTAAGCATTTATACTCATTGCTTTAATGAGATGCTCCCCACAATGAAGTACTTGTGGCTTCAGATGAGATGTCTGTAAATTTTAGATGAAATTTTTCAATCTAGCTTACAGTGATAACACTTACAGCAGTCTGGTACCATTTTGGCCACTACAATGTAAAGTGGCAGAATTCGCTTTACAACAGGCAATCTGTATTTTTACTCATCCCCAGGGAAGAATTAACGATGCAATCGCTAGCTTGGCACTGTAAACTAATTATTTGTATCTTATACGACATTCTTTACATTCGCTACAATCAGGTAGTTAGTTTTACCAAGGGTGTCGAGTGATGAACAAGCACCTAGATGAGTCATTAGAGAATTTGGAAAAAATGATTCGACATTTAAGATCTCATCTTAAATCTCAAGAGCTAGAGGTTGGCTTCATTGGTCAACTTAGACTTCAAATAGAGTCATTGCTTTCAATATTTTCAGCACTAGAAGCAGATCATGAACTGGCACAAGCTCATCAGGTTTTATTGATAGTTGCAAAATTTATAAATCAAGAACTCGACTATCAACGTAATTCTTTTGAAACCTGCTTCTTAGCAACCTGCTCATTATGTGGGGAAACTGATCCGCGAATTACTCAGATTGCAGGAAAACTGCCACAGCCTGAGCAAGTTGAGCGAGTTCTAGCTGTTGCGAAGGAGCACATCTTAATGATTAAGGTGCATTATGAGTCTCTTAGTGAAGCCAGTAATTGCAAATGCGAAACTGAAATTTTTTCAATCAAGACGGGTGCTAATAAACCTAGAGTAAAACGGATTGAGGAAGAAATCCCTTGGGAAGCCCTGACTACTGACATTCGAGATAGTTTTTTGCGAGAAGGTAAGCAGAAAATTTCCTATCAAGTTTACCCAATTGAGGAGTGATCTAGTGATCTATGGAAGAATTGGTAGCCGAAATTGTGGCATCTATGTTGAATGTTCTTGTGGAAGTGGCTTTTGTCCTTTGGGTTGAAATTGTCAATTGGGTTTCTGTGAGTTTGTTGACTTGGATTCAGAATGATTTAGGAGCTTTGATTGCTGAATCTGTCAGAGCAGCATTCTTTACTCTAGGGGCTGTCACCCTTGCAGCGTATGGGGCTGTCAAAGCCTCTTGGGATGAGCTACGCCGATTTCTGATTGAGGCATTGGTTGAGTTTGAGCAGGTGTCTTCTACTGTTTGGATTAAGCGTTTCACAACCACATTGCTTAAAGTTTTAGAATCTGGGCAACCCACACTCATTAAGCGAGAAGTGGAAGAAGAGGTGGACTGGGATCATTTACCTCTAGAAGTTCGCTCTGCTTGGTGGAACTCTGCTCAAAAAAACCACAAAGTAGATTTTATCGAAGTCCGAGATAAGGAAATCCAAACTCTTACCCACTAACTTTAATTTGAGGATTCGTTATGTTGTTATATGCAGATGCACTGCGAGCAGCTATTGGTTTGGTTGGAGTCGCAATTGCTGCGGTAATTGCCCTCTGGCATAAGATTGTTAATTGGGCAAAAGACAGCCTCTTTCCTTGGATTGAAAGGAATTTACCTTCAATATTGTCCGTTGCTCAGAAGGCTTTTGCATGGGTGGATGAGAATGTTGCTGTTCCGATTCGACGAATGGCTAAGAAAGCTTGGGAAGAATTTCGGAAATATCTGCTTAAGACCATAATTCGATTGGAACGGCGGAATGCCAGTCAGTGGGAAAGACGTATTACTTCTTTCGTTGTTGAGGTATTAACTCCTCAGACTCCAGTTGTTAAGAAGGTTGAAACTGTTGAAGAAGTAGACTGGGATGATTTACCCGACGATGTGAGAAGTGCTTGGATGAAAAGTTCGCAACAGTCTCATGATCTCGATGTGACCGCAAGCCGTGATCAGCAACTTGAAACACTGGAGATGACAAACTAGGGAGGAAAACTTAGGAAAGCAGTTTGAGAAAAAGGCAGTGAGGTCAAAATGAGGAGCGAGTCTTGGATGTGGATAGTTATCAAATTTGCCTTGGTTATCGCTGGACTTACCGCGATCGTAGTGGGGTTAAAGTATATTTCTGAGCAAACGGATAGCGAAACTCGATCGGAGATTGACACTTGGGTGAATCAAATGTTGGCAGAAGCCTTAGGTAGAAAACTGAATCAACCTGCCCAAGTGGTAGGAGATGCCTTAAAGAAATCAAGTGTCTCTCCCTTAGCTGAACAAATTGAGCAGACAGTTCAATCCGTAACTGTAACGTTTCAACGGTTATCTTCATCGAAGTTTCAAATACAACTCGCTCTTCTGTACAAAGGCGATACGGCTTTCTCAACTGCAATTGAAAAAGAATGGGACGATCTGCCTGCCACAGTCCGCAAAGAATTTCTGCAAACTGGAAATCAAACAGTACATCGAACTTGGAGCATGTTTCCTGGTCAGTTAGACCTGAGTCAAGGAGGAATCTAATGAAAGATGTTTTGCCGCACGTTATCACTTTTGTAATTGGTTTAGTAGTGCTTGCTGTTACAGCGTACATTGCTTGGCGATTGCGCCATCGAATTCGTGAGAAGGTGGCAGCTTGGCTACGCGCTCACGAATTAGAAAAATCTTCTTTGATGAATGTTTGGATTGAGTGTGATAAGGTTGGTGTCGCAGCTAAAAAGATCGCTTGCAAAATTTTTGTTGTAACCGAGAAAACTGGTGAACAGCAAATTTCAGAAGAGATACTTACTCCTGAAGCACTTAAAAAGCTTTATCCCGATGTGTATGCCCAATTTCAAAAACAGGGACATGTTCGGACAAGTATCTTACAGCAGGTAGCCTAGAAAATCACACAGGAAGACGATGCCCATAAATTGGAAGAAAATTGATGATTCGCCTAAGCCTGCTCAAGGAAAACCAATTCCCCAATTGGCAACACCTGAAATGGAGCGGTTGGAGACCTTCGATGCTCGAAAACCGCAACGATGCTTAGAAGATTTGATTGTTTCCGAGTCGATCATGACTCAAATCCAGACTACCCTGAATCGAATTCGGCATCACGATACGCTATACCATACCTGGAACTTAAAGAAAATTGATCCCCACGGTCGTCGCACTGCTATCAATTTTTTCGGGCCACCAGGTACGGGGAAAACTTTTTGTGCTGAGGCAATTGCTCATCATTTGGGGAAGTCGATTATCACTGTCAACTATGCTGAGATTGAGTCGAAATATGTAGGTGAAACGCCCAAAAACATCACGGCTGCTTTTAAGAAAGCGAAAGAAACAGATGCCGTGTTGTTTTTTGACGAAGCTGATTCCATTTTAGGAAAGCGACTAACGAGTGTGACTCAGAGTGCTGATCATGGTGTGAATGTTAGCCGCTCTGTGATGTTGCTTCAATTAGATGACTTCGATGGAGTTGTTATTTTTGCTTCCAACCTACCTGAGAACTATGATGGTGCTTTCGTAAGAAGAATTTTGGCCCATATTGAGTTTGAGCTGCCAGATCAGGTTTGTCGAGAAAGGTTATGGAACTATCTATTACCTGCTGAAGTGCCTAAATCGCCAGATATCACTGTGGAGTGGTTAGCTGCTCAATCAGAGGGTTTGGCTGGGGGCGATATTCTAAATGTTGTGAAACTGGCAGCGAGTCAAGCGGTTGCTCGTTCTGAGGGGCGATGCCAGGTTTTTCAAGATGACTTTCTAGCTGCGATCGCGCAGGTTCGTCGAGGCAAAGAAAAAGTAGGAGTTGTTTCAAGTCAGAAGGCTCCGCCAATCGTCAAGGAGACCATTCTATCTCCGGATGAACTTTCTCCGGAATTACGCGATCGCTATGAGGAAAGCCTTTCTAAGCTATCTGTAAACAACTCTCAGTCAGTAACTTAAATCGTATACTCAAGCATTGATAAAGTAGTTTTTGTATAAATTAAGTTCGCTAGAGGGAGAGTTGTGTGGTTGTGCCTCAGCTGAGTGTGGGAAAATCTGCAACAATACCTGAGGCTCTTATGCATCAGCTTCTCTGGGTAAAGACATTCATCCTCTGAGAATCCTAGCGATGCTGGATCCCATATTTTCTTGAATCACAATTGCTCTTATGAACTGACGAAAATCTGACTGTGCTGGGGGGATCCCTGTCTAAGTGTTAATTGGTAACCAGATAGACGTTTAATTCAAAATGAGGGGTTTTATGGGCTTAATAAGGTTAAGTGACGCGATCGAGAATCTTCGAGAAGAACTTAGACTCGCTCAAGAAAAAGGCAAAAATCAAAATCTGCAATTTGATCTTCAATCAGTTGAACTTGAGTTAGAGGTGATTGCAGAAGATGAATCAGGTGTTTCTGGAAAAATTAACTGGTATATCTTTGGAGGGGGAGTGGATTCCAAAACCAAAGACGCTAGCAAGCATAAGCTCAAACTTACATTGAAAGCTATTGATGTAGCTGGCCAACCAATTCGAGTCTCACGATCACAAGAACAGCTTCCCGGCTAAATGTCCGCTCCACAGTGCCGAACTTAATCAATGCATATTGTTTCATATGGATCCCATCCGAGTCACAGAACTGCATGACCCACATCGTCGTCAAGGTGGAACTGGCTACTTGATCCGAGATAGTCTCATTCTGACTGCTCATCATGTTATTGCTCCATCTGGCGAGAGAGGAATTCTCGGAAAACGCTATCACATGCGTTTAATTGGAGATTATGAAGAAGGAAGAACAGATTGGATAGTAGAAGGATGCTATTTGTGCTGGGATAGCCCCAAATATGATCTTGCTCTTCTCAGAATTGAAAAAGGTAAGTCGTGTTTTGCACTGAATCAGCAAAAAATTACATGTTTTGGGGAACTGGTAAACACACAGATACAAGCAAGCGGTATTGGCTTCCCTATTGTTCAGGAAATCAACGGTTTTCAAAATCCTGAGGAGCTTCAAGGGTTACTAAGTAAATATTCTGGCTTGAAATTAGGGCAGCTCCGACTACAAGTTACTAGTCCCATTCCAAACTCTCCTCAACAGTGGCAAGGGATTAGTGGAACAGCATTATTTGTCAATCGCTTCTTAGTCGGTATCGTTATTGAAACGAACAAATCTTTTGCTGAGAAGGTTTTGTGGGTAACACCCATTTCAGCCGTAGCAAAAGATCCAGACTTTTGTGAGTTGGTGCTTGGAGATCGAAGTCTCTCGCTGTCACTTACGATTATAAGAAACACTAAGGCTTTTATTCCTGATGCATTACTGATAGATCCTAAACAAAAACTTGACGCTTGGCGTCGTTTTTTTGAACCGATCGAGCTTGTAGGGCGAGATACAGAGCTGAAACGGTTAGGAGATTTCATTCAACGACCAGAGGCTTTCGTTTGGCAGGTACTGTATGGGCAGCATGGTGTAGGAAAATCGCGCTTAGCAAAAGAGTGGTTAATTCAGTTGCAGAGTCAGAATCCACAATGGATTGTAGGATTCGCTCCAGATGAAGTTAGTGAGCTGTATCAATTAGTTAACTATTGTCCAAGCCAAGCAACCGCACTTGTTGTTGATAACGCTGAAAATTTCGGTGATGAGTTATGGGCGTTTCTGTATCGGGTATATTTATCTTGGAAAGATTTTGGAGTTAAAATAAGAATATTATTATTGGCTCACACTGATCTTAAACCTTTGTCTACCAACTTTGAACGAGATCAAATTTTAAAGGAGTTAAGAGAGAGCCGATTAGAAGAAGTAAAAGAAGTAGGTACACAATTACAATCTGTCAAAGCTACTAAACCAACTTCTTTTTTAGGCATTTCTTTGTATCCTCTTCAAGACCAAAAGCAGCAAAAGCGTCTATTAGACAGTAGTGGAAATAACAGCATTTCTGAGTCTGAAGCCAAAAAATTGATAGATGATACGAGAGGCATACCTGCATTTTTGGGACTAGCTGGTCGGTATCCACAGACTTGGAATGAAAAGCTAAGAGACTACGCTAGGGTAATTGTAGAGCAGGCTAAAAGGCTATTTGGTGAGAAAGATTGCGTCTGTGTTTTAGCTGTATCGACATTGATAGCCCCCATAGACTCTTCTGTGTTGGAACGAGTTGTTCCTAATGCCTGGTCAGGGAAAAAAATGGAACAGCTCTTTGGGACCAATCGAAGTATTTTAAAGAAGGAAGTGCCTGTTTTTGAACCAGATTTGCTTGGGCAAGAGATTGTTTTTCAATCATTATCTACATTATCTGACTCTTCTGCTAAAAGTCTTTGCCTAAAAATTGCACAAGAGCGTCCTGGCGCTTTTCTTCAAAAGACAATTGAAATATGGCAACGTCATGTTGATCCGCAGGGGGTAGCGGACAAATTTGGGTCTAACCTAGGAAGCTCAGCAGCACAGAAGGCTAGTATTCTGGATACGTTATTTAACGTTGCTACTCAGATTGCGGTAAATAGCATAGAGCTACCTCTTGGGCACTTGAGTCGGGTTCGAGTCAAAGCTTACGCAATTGCATTACTAAATCCCTCATTACCTAAGAATCAGTACTCTAAACTCGTCGATTCTGCTTTAGTTCAACACTCAGTAGACAGCGTGGGTGCATATCTGTTATCACTCCACTCTGAGGCTCCATGTAACGCTAGCAACCGTTTTAAGTGGGCTGCACTTTTACATTTCTACTGCGGCTCTCCCAGTAACGAGATTCCGTCAGAAATTGACACAGTTAAGCTTGTAAATAATACTCTAAACGACTCCTTTATAACTGCTGTTTTGGAAGGGTTAAGATCGCCAGATATGTTTGAACGCTCTTTTGCGGCATATCGCATCGCAGGAGCAATGTGGTCATATCGTCAAAAGTCTACGGTTGAACCTATTCCTTATTTTGGAGGAGTTCTTTATGGACTGTCTTGTATGCTCCAAAAGCCAAGTACAGCAGAGAGAATTGCAGCCGCGTTCGCGGTTAGTAGAATAGCTCGTGAACCGGATGGCAACCCAGGGTGGCGACATTTTCAGGATGTTAATATTGACGATAGGCTACTTGCTATTGCTAAGGAGCACCATGTCGAGAATACGACTCTTGTGGCGGTAGGAACTGCACTTCGTGACCTTTGGCGTAGTTCCTATCAGTTAGAGAGATTACTCTCTCTTTGTGACACAGAAACTCAAGTATTAAGTGATGAGTTTACTTGTAAACAAGAAAACAAGAGAGAGGAAATTTCATACGTATTGAGTTTTGCCTTGAGGCAGAATTCAGTCAAAAATTACGATAGCTTTCGTATTGCATTTGATTGTTTGAGACTTGATTGCTTTAACTCCAAAACAATAAATCACCTAGTCTGGGGGCTGCTTTCTCCAGTTATTTCGCGGCAGGAAAAAATAGAAATCATTGTAAGAACTAGTTACCAATCAGGAAAATTCGTCATCCCCTTTCTACAACAGGCTGCGATGTTGGAAGATGAACAGTTACAAGCAATTTCAATTGCTTGTCTGGTTCAGAGGCATGCAGCAAATGAGATTGCCAATTTAGAAGCCAAGGGGTTTGTAGAATCTCTGAACATTAGTTTGGCTGATTTACGCAATGAAGTTCGCCACCACAAACATGGGAGATTATGGAACGAGCCAAACGTATTAAAGTTACGTGAACGCATTAGAGACATTTATGTTGCTAATAACGGTCATAATATTCACAAGCTCAAAGCTAAGGATAGTACGGGTCGTTGGGCATATTATTTCGTCTTGATAAAATCAGAAAAAGAAGAAGAATTTATGGCTGCATTGGATTCTACTGAGAACATTGATCTTGAGGATTATGGTCAGGTAATTGCCTCTAATTATGGTGAGCAGCCGAGCGAAGATATTCGAGATTTTCTTAAAAAGAAGTATAATTTCGATGTTTGATTCCGGGAATACATCAGGGTGAGCGCATCTAATTTCGTAGCCATTGATACAGACAAAATCTCTAAATCAATAAAACAGTATTGATACTTCCAGCCAAAAGACGCTGAATTGCTGAAAATACCTGAGAGATGCGATCTTATATGAGAGTGGAAAAAACCAGGGGAAAGGTAGTAGGGGTAGAGGGAGGGTTGCTGCTGTGAGCCGCCATATCGCAATTTTCGAGGCGAAATGGGCAATTCCACCCCTCTCATCATAAGACTGGCGGCTACCAATTTAAGCCGGGACATTATGTAGGGCAGGGGTTTCAGGTTTGGCAGCAGTTTTCCGCCGTCGAGCTTGAGGCAGATTCGGCATCTGTTGGATCAGGTGCTCGAATAGATCCGGCGCAGGTTTGCCAAACAGTCGTTGAGCAGCAGTAGTTCCATCAGCCCGTTTCAGATAGAAATTATGCAGGGTGGTCATCACCTGTACACGATGGGAGGATAAGCCCCGACGATTATGATAAATCTGTTTGAGGTAACCATTGCGGCCTTCCACAGCAGAAGAAGCGCGTTGAAACCGACTGACCATGACATTAGCCCAAGTTTGCCAGTGAGTTCGTTGTGCTGGCGAGAGGGTAGCGGTGAGTGGATGTTGGGTAAGCGCTGCTTGAGCTTGTTGCAGGGCAGACTGGTAGGCGACTTTGAGAGCCGGTGTTTTCGTGCACTGCGATTGAGCTTGCCAGTACGAGAGTGGCAGGAAAACTTGCGCCAACCAAACCTGGAGAGCCGGATCACAACCTTGCTCCTGGAGGCTTTGTCGAACCCATTGCCACCATAAATCAACGACAGCGCTCAGGTCTTGAATTTGTCGCTCAAACTTGGCAATACTGCCTTCCTTATCGGGCAAGTGCTGAGCGATTTTGAGTTGTAAGAGCGCTTGACAATCATCAGACAACTGTGCTGCAACTTGTTGAGTGGTTTGCACGGTGCCGCTCTTCCAGGAAAACGGATGCAGCGCCAGGCTAAGCTGCCGTAAGCCCTGATGAAATTGCTGTTGTGCCGCCATGAGTGCCGTTTGTTGCTGTTGTTGAGTGGCTTGCAGGGCTGGGTTCTCTGGGGCTTCACTCAACTGACGCAAGCGCCGATTGACCCCAAAGGTCTGGGTGGACAGTTCTCGCCCGATGCCACTCGATAATTCCCAAAGGGCATGAAACAGATCCGCAATGCTGGCACAGCCCATTTCCTCAAGGGCTAGCTTGACCAAGGCTTTGGCGCGGTCACTGACACAGTAACGCACCTGTAAACCCAGTTGGCTGAGAGCTTGCTGAGCCTGTTGCTGCCAGGTTTCATAGCGATGGTCTTCACTGAAAGTTTCAACCACAATAAATCCACTGGCAAGGTCTAACAAAACCAGCACTGCTTGGTCAAAAAAGGTTTCATCAGCACTGGCACAAATCTCTAGCGGTCGTTCACCAGCAGGCATCGTTTTAAGTTGCTCTTGCCCGTAATCGATGATGTGGGTTTCCAGTTGAGAACGGATTTTTCGCAGGGAAGCAACTGAAACCCCAACATGCTGTTCCAGTCGCAGCAGATGAAAAAATTCGGCAACCGTTTCACACCCCATCCCCCCTTTCAAACAGAAGATTAACAGAGTGGCGTTCACCAGTCGTTTCAACCATTCTGCACCAGCTTGACTTTCCCACAGCTTAGATTCTGGATAGGGCGCATCCAGAGGTTGGGGGAGGGTGATGTGAAGAATTTGCCAGAATAGAAGGAGGTCACGAAAAAGGGCAACCCCGCAAGGGAGTGCCCCGAACATATAAAAACTAACTCTATGATAACGCCTCCAGAAACACTTACTCCCAATCCTTGGGAGTGGCAGCAGTTACGAAAGAAATTCCATCAGAGCACCACCTTAGCGAGTCTGGTTTTAGCGGCATGGCAAATGGGGATGTGGATGGCAAGGGAGTTTGTCATCCACGAACTCCAGCGACGTGCCCAGCAGCGTGAGAACTGGGGGAACTGCCCCGTTTGCGGAACTCGGTTGCACAGCAAAGGCTACGGGCATCGTCGGATGCTGACTCTGGTGGGATGGGTAGATTGGGAACGCCGAGTTGGACGTTGCCCGAAACACTGCAAGGGCAGCCAGCAGGCTCCCTTGGATGAGCAATTGGGGATTGCTCCCTACGCCCAAACCTCGGTCGAGTTAGTCCGACTGGGATGTTTGTTAGCCTTGTTTTTGCCGTATGGCTTAGCGGTTGAGATCTTGCAGCAATTCTGTGGGGTGCGACTGAGTGATACGGTGCTGTGGCAGTGGGTGCAGCAGTATGGCCAACAGGCTCAGGAGTCGGTGAAGCAACAACTGCAAGACTGGCAACAGGGCAGCAAGCCCGACTTAGAACCCCTGTCCGCAGAACTGGCGGCTTTACCGTTGCTCATCGGAGCCGACGGGGTAAGTGTGCCGTTTCGTCCCCAGGCCAAAAGTCCCAGAGGCAAGATTGTCTACCAAGAAATCAAAGTGGGTCTGTTGGTGCGGTTGGGGAGTCGCTTGAAGCGTTCTGGAGAACGGGTGAGCCAATTGCTGCATCGTCGCATTGTCGCGGTGCGGGGCGACATTGAAGCCTTGCAAGGACAACTGCAACTGGAAGCCCATCGCCAAAGCATCGAGTCTGCCCCTCAAGTGGCGTGGATCAGTGATGGGGCACGCGGGCTGTGGGGATTGTTTGAGCGCTGTTTTG
>NZ_JAYGHM010000117.1:0-11386 GCF_034931125.1 Rivularia sp. UHCC 0363
CTACTAAATAACGTTTAAAATTAACGTATTTAACGTATAAATTATTTACGATAATGTAGTTGCTGGACTCAAACCCATCAGAGAAAGTAAACGGTCAATGTCAAAGTTTTCTTGCATTAAGTGCTGAATACATTGGACTTTGATGGGTTGATGAACGCGAACTTGACCGAAAGCACGCTCAATAATTTCCACAGTACTCAGAGTATCCAAATCTACTGATAGAATTGGGATTTCTAATTCTTCAGCGCGATTGAGAATGAAAGATGGGGGAGGTAGCTGTCCGGTGAGAATCAGACATTGAGTGGAAGTTTCTAGTGCAGCTTGCTGAATTTCTACGCGATCGCCACCTGTAACTACTGCCATATTTTGGCGCTTGCGAAAATATTTCACGGCAGAATTAACATTCATTGCGCCAATTGCTAGACTTTCAACCAATAAATTGAGGCGATCGCCGCGACATAAAACTTCTGCATTGAGTTGGTTAACCAATTCACCCACGGTGACGCTACGTAGCAAGTTGCTTTTGGGCAATATACCGAATACGGGAATACCTTGCTGCTCTAAAAACGGACGCATGGTATTTTGCACAGCTTGCAGATGGGAAGCGGGGACATCGTTAAGGACAACACCAATCAAACGTCTCCCAAGCAACTGTTTTGCGGACAACAATGTTTCAATAGAAAATAAGGACTTATAGCGGAATACTAGAAGCACCTCAGCATCCACGACATCAGCGACTTGCATTAAAGACAAATCGAACAAACGACCTTCCGATAAATTGCCCGGACCTTCAATTACAACTAAATCGCTATCGATGTTTTGTAAATATTGACTTGCAAGATGCTCCTGATAATCGGTTTTGTCCTCGCCGCAAAGACGCTGTTGCAGTGTAGTTTCGTTTAAAGCGAGTAATGTCGGTACTACTCGGTCGGGAGTTAAATTAAGACTTTGAGTAATAAATTCAACATCTTCCTCAATCAAACTTCCTTCAGATTCTCTCAAACACTTACCAAGAGGTTTGCCGTAAGCGATATCGAGTCCAGTTTGATGTAGCTGATGAGACAAACCTAAAATAGTCGCGGATTTACCGCTAGAAGCTTCGGTTGACCCAATCAGTAAATATTTAGGTGATTTTGGCACGCACGCACTCCTAATTTCAATAGTAAAAAATCTTCAAAGTTAAGTGCTTTGGATCTCAATTGCAAAAAATCGCAAATAGCCGATAAAACTGTTTGGGCGTTTCCTAATTTTAGGTCGAACCAGAGCAATAAAGTTATTCATCATTAATTAGTTAACGATTGGACAATGCATTTCTATAAAAATAAAAATTTGAGGAAAAGAAATAGAATCCTTTTCCCCTCCTATTGTGACGTGTATTTTATTCTTCCAACCGCAGCAGCTTACGATAAAACGATTGAGAAAAATCAGTCATGCGTTGGCGCTTATAGCTTTCAAGCATTTCTATTAAAAAATTTATGAACTCAAAACTTGCCATCATGACCTCATAGCTCAGTTCGGCATTACCCTCAAACTGCATTCGGCATCGGGTCAAGTCTGAAGGTAGAGTAGCAATATTCCAGGTCGCAATAAAAGGAATGCTTTCACTGCTCTCTATTTTACGTTCTCCTTCTAAAGCCCCTTTTTGGTAAAGACCGATCGCGTAAGGTAAAAAATTCCGCTTTCCACTTTGAATGTAAGGTAAATACACACTCGCTTGTTGAGGAGTGGCGGGGGATAGTTGCTCAAACACTGACATAGATTAGATTCCTTGAGTTGTTCGATAAATAGCAATCTTGGTAGATATACATAGTGTTCCCAACTTTTTGGTAAAATCTACACTCGCTTGGAGAGGAATAAGGGAGATCAAAGGATTGGGGAATCGGGAAGAATATTTGATTTAGTCAATAACTGTTGATAACGGTAGAGGCTTGCACAAAGAAAGCAAAAATGTCGGTTACAATAAGGCTGCATTGCAAAAACATAAAGCTAAGGTAATAATGCTGAAGATTTCCCGTAACACGGGGTTGATTCAGCTATTATTCTTTTTTCAGTGACAACCACATCTATATAAGATTATCTTGACAATTCCTTTGCCGGATTGCGATATTACTAGACGAATTGATGAGTTTTATTACGAGATATCCGTGAATAACATCAATCTCAAACTAAGCTCCTGCGTTAGGGAAGATAGTTTTATATAGTGTTATCTAAAACTAGCTTTATGGCATTGTTGTAAAAAAAACTTGCGATTAAATTAACTAAATTATGCCAGCGAATTCCTGGCCCGAAAAAGATTCTTATAACGAACTTGACCCGCTTAACTCGATATTCGCTGAAATGTCGGCAAATATGGATTTAGATGAACAGCGATCGCAGAAATTGTTTGTTCCTTCCCGGTTTCAAGGTCGTAGGCGCAAAGCCGCTCTAGTTTTGACAATGGTCTGGAGCGGTACAATTGCTTTGCACTTAGTTTCTTGGGGTTTTTTAATTGTCTTAGGGTTGGCTACCGTTGTCGGAGTTCACGCTTTGGTAATTGTGTTTGCTAAGCCTCGTGTAAATGAGGAAATGAAAGGAGATTTTCCTTTTATATCTTTGTTGGTTGCAGCGAAAAATGAAGAATTAGTGATTGGCAATTTAGTAAATAACCTTTGCAATCTAGAATATCCTTCATCTGGTTATGAAGTCTGGATCGTTGACGACAATAGTAGCGACAAGACACCAGAATTGCTGGATGAACTCGCTTTAAAATATGAAAATTTAAAAGTATTGCGGCGAGAAGCCGGAGCTAGCGGCGGTAAATCCGGAGCATTAAATCAAGTACTACCAATGACAAAAGGCGAAGTTATTGCCGTATTTGATGCTGATGCTCAAGTTTCTGCGGATGTTTTACTGCGAACCATACCTTTGTTTGGTCGAGATAATGTCGGAGCAGTGCAGTTACGCAAAGAAATCGCCAATGCTTCGACGAATTTTTGGACAAAAAGCCAAATGGCAGAAATGGCTGTTGATACTTTTTTCCAAGAACGGCGCAGTTTGGGTAAGGGAATCGGCGAATTACGCGGTAATGGTCAATTTGTTCGCCGTAAAGCATTGTACAGTTGCGGCGGATGGAACGAAGAAACCATCACCGACGACTTAGATTTGACACTCCGCTTACACTTGGATAAATGGGATATTGAATGCGTATTTTATCCGGTAGTTAAAGAAGAAGGTGTTACCAATGCAGTCTCTCTGTGGCATCAACGCAACCGTTGGGCTGAAGGGGGATATCAGCGTTATTTAGACTACTGGGACTTGATTCTTCGTAACCGCATGGGTACGTGGAAAACCTTAGAACTGCTGATCAACTTTGTCTTAATTCAGTACATCATCCCCACCGCAGCAATACCAGACTTATTAATGGCGATCGCACGTCATCGTCCTCCTATTTTAAGTCCATTAACCGGGATGACCGTAACAGTGTCATTTTTTGGAATGTTTGCCGGTCTCAAGCGGATAAATAAAAACAAAGGTTTGAATTACAGCTACATACTGGCATTACAAAGTCTACGGGGCATTTTATATATGTTCCACTGGCTAGTAGTAATTAGCACCACTACCATTCGGATGTCATTACGCCCCAAGCGTTTAAAGTGGGTGAAAACCTTACGTCAAGGGAGTTGAAGAGATTGGTAATGGGTAATGGGTAATGGGTAATGGGTAATGGGTAGTGGATATTAATTGAACATATTAAATTATGCAAGGGGTATGGAACGTGCCTCTACAGACTCAGATGAGTTAACCACTACTTGGTGCGGAAGCTTCAAGCAAGTTACTTAAGCGAAGAGTCGGAAACGTGCATCTCAGACGTAGCCGGATGCACGTAGTTCATAATTTCACTTCACTACCAGTTACTAGTTAGGAGTTAAAAATTCCCAATCCCCAATTCCCAATTCCCAATTCCCAATTGCTACTTTTAAAATTCCACATCATCTTCATCAAGTTCTTCTAATTCCGATGAATCAGTTTCGTCGGATATTTCTGTGGGTTCTTCACTAATTTGAATAATTTCTCCGTCTAATGCGTCTGCTAAACGTCGAGCAGCTTTCATTATTAAATCAATTTCTGGATCTTCCGCTGCTACCTCTGGTTGAGGTGGTGTTGAAACTGTTTGCGGAGGAGCAGTATTGTTTGATGCTACGGTGGGTTGAGTCCTCGGAGCGGATTGAGGTGGTGGGGTTTTTTCTGGAGTGGGTGGTGGTTGCGGTGCTTGTGGTGGTGTTTGTGGTGGTGTCTGTGTAGCAGAACCAGAATCTGGCTGTACTGGAGTAACAGATGTTGATGTTGATATAGCCGCGTTGGCTATTTCTAAATTTACTTGAATTTCACGGTTAAAAGTTACTTGAAATGCTGCTGTGATTTTTGCTTGGTCTTGCTGTACTTTCTTGTACCATGCTTCCTTGACGGTAACGCGGGCTGTAGAACCATCAAACTCGACAATGCGACACATTTGACGCAGTAGTTCCCGTCGGGAAACTGGTGAAAAGTTAGAGAGTACCTGTTGCCAAATTTGGTTTACGTCATGTGCGGGGACTTGTGGAGGTGGGGTAGAGGGGGTAGAAGGTTCTGGCTGTGGTGTAATTTGGTTTACGTCATCTGCGGGAACTTGTGGAGGTGGGGTAGAGGGTGTGGAAGGTTCTGGTTGTGGTGTAGTACTGTATTTCCTAGTTCCATTTCCATTTCCATTTCCATTTTCTGCTTGTTTTGCATCGGTGTTCTTGAAAGTTGGTTCGGGAGAAGGTGGAATAGGAGGTATTGAAGGTATTGAAGGATGATTGTTTGTCTTTGGTGGGTTTGAGTTAAATAGCGGTACGTTTTGTTGATAGTTAATAGCTGGTGGATGAATAGTGGTTGCTGATGGTAGCAATCCCAATAAAGTGATTTCGAGCCACAAGCGGGGTTGAGTGGTGTTTTTGATTTGCACCTCACAGGTACGTAGATGCTGCTGTCCTTGCAAAATCGTACTTATTTCGATATTTTGAGCAACATCCGCAAGTAATTCCCACATCGCTTGAGTACAAGCAACCAAATCATTGCGACTGGGAGCCGTTTTAGTAATGAGTAAATCGCGGTAGAAGGAAGCCAGATTTTGGAGAATAATTAAAGGTTCTTTACCCCGGTCTAATATTTTGCGGTTACAGTCGATTACGGCTTCGCAGTTGTCAGATACGATCGCTTTTAGTAAGTCTAATAAATCGTATTCGCTGACCGAACCAACTAAATCCCAAACTTTTTCCGGTGTTACTTCTCCCGACAATAAACCCAATTGGTCAAGAAGACTTTCAGCATCTCGCAATCCTCCTTGAGAGACTTGAGCAACTAAGTTAATCGCTTGTGTTGTGATCTGAATATTTTCAATGCCAGCAATATGATTTAAATGTTGCACCATCGCATCTATAGGAATGCGTCTAAAATCAAACCTTTGACAGCGCGAAATGATTGTTGGTAATACTCTTTGCGGGTCTGTCGTTGCGAGAACAAAAACAACGTGCTTCGGTGGTTCTTCTAATGTTTTTAGTAGTGCATTGAACGCCTGCGTACTGAGCATATGGCATTCATCTATTACATAAACTTTATAGCGGCATTGAACCGGAGCAAATTGCGCTCTTTCAATAATTTCTCTAATGTTATCAACACCTGTATTGCTCGCAGCGTCAATTTCAATTACATCTAGAGTGGCACCTTTGCTAATACCTTGACAAGTGTGACACTTTCCGCATGGTTGCGGAGTTGGTCGATCGCCATTCAAGCAGTTGAGCGATTTCGCCAAAATCCGAGCGCTAGAAGTTTTACCCGTCCCCCGAGGACCAGTAAATAAATAAGCCGGAGCTATTTTAAGAGAATTAATGGCATTTGTAAGCGTAGTCGCGATCGCCTCTTGTCCAACTAATTCGGCAAAAGTCTTCGGACGATATTTATGATGTAGCGGTTCGTAAGACATGGAGGAAACAGAGCCGTGAAAGCTTTCCCCCTTTAACCTTTAAGGGGTTTAACTATTTTAATTCGTAATTTGTAATTTAGATTGGGAATTGGGAAATAGGGGTTGGGGAGATGGATAGCGAGCGAGACGCTTGCACTCCTAACTCCTAACCTTTAACCTTTAACCTTTAACCTTTAACCTTTAACCTTTAACCTTTGACCTTTAACCTTTAACCTTTGACCTACTTTGTAAAATTTATATCTTAAAAAAAAACAAACACTTAGAGAAAAACCGTAACTAGTAGCTACAATCTTAGGGTAATTAACACGCTATGGGTGCCTGTATGTTAAGACGGCTGATACAATGGCTGAAAAAGTTTTTTCAAGGTTTGTTTGGCACAACGCAGCAAAATCCGTCGCACAAGTCTAATTCTCCGACATCACCACCTCCACCTCTTAACGATACAGATCTAGAGTTTTTGTTTACAGAACTTTTGGAAGGAGTTCATCAAGCACGGGGACAATCTTGGGTACAAAAATGGTTGGAAAATATTGAACATCGGGTTTCTGAGCAACGTTGGGTAGAATGGTTACAAAAATTTGGCGATAAGTTGTTAGCTGCACCAACACCAAATAATGAATTGGCTTCTCGACTGGTACAGTTGGGAGAGTTGCGGGTTGGCGAAGTTAGTAATGTTGCTTACGACATCGGTATGCGATTATTAACTCGCAATCAAGTAGAACCTATATGGGAGTACGCAGGACCGGATGCTGTCATGGATATACCTCAATCTAATGCCCAACAGGAGCAAGTAGAACCCCCTAGCGATACGGAAGGAGAATATCAAACCATTACTGTCGAAGAATTAATGGACTTAATTCAAGATGATGTAAATTTGCGATCGCAAATCGCTGCACAACTGGGTATTGATACGGATGACCCGGAAGTAATTATCCAGACATTAGTTAATCAATACCATACTGCCTGATAAGATACACGCAAATATTACTCAAAACCGCTCAAATCTTAGTTTGACTTTTGTACGTAAATATGCATTAAAAGCAGTATTGATCTTTAATAATCTTCTTCCAAATATACGGAATTGTTGAGCAAGTTTATTTTGTTTCAAAGCGTATCTTGTCTAGCAAGTTATTTTCCGGAAATTTTGTTAAGTTATCTCAGAAGTAGTAATGTTACTTCTTGTCCGACAGATTTATATTTTACCGAGTGTTCCTAAAAATCAGCGTTCGTCCAGCAACGAACCTTGAATTTTTACGGGCGTAATTGGTTGCATTTGTAGAAAAGTTCACATACTTTGGTAGCCTATTACGTAACGATTTATTTTTTTAACACCGCACTCGTTAAAATCTATGTGAACTACATTTAACAATGCAGCAGATGCTCAGGCGGCTAGTGCAGAGGTTCCTAAAGTATATCCAACATCTTTTTGGCATTAAGCAGACTCGTTCGACGAGGGAGGTGCAAACGGCTAGAAAGTTACCAGAACTGACAAATTCGGATCTGGAATTTTTGTTTACCCAGCTTCTAGAAGGCGTAAATCAAGCGCGAGGACAGCATTGGGCGCAAAGATGGCTGCAAAATCTCGAACATCGGGTTTCTCAACAGCGTTGGTTGGAGTGGTTGCAGTATTTTGGCAATAAATTATTAGCTTCTGCGGCTCCAAATCACGAGTTGGCTTCGAGAATGGTAGATTTGGGTGAACTCGAAATCGGGGAAATAGGCGATGTTGCTTACGATATCGGGGTACAGTTGTTGACGCGGAATGCCAAGCAGCAACCAGCCTACTCGATTCCCATATCTACGGAATTTGAAGGGTTGACTTCTACTCCTGAATCGCAACAATTCTTAATTGAACCAGTAACAACCAATGCTGAACAGGAATTTGATGTTGAATGGGAAGAACCGATTGTAGAATCAATTGCGACAAATGGTGAATTTGATACAGTAATATCTTTAGAAGATTCTCCCGGACAAAATTTGATTCGCGAATTCGGCGAGTTGTTATGGGAAAATTACGAGCCTAATAGTAACGCGATCGCACCGGCAAATACTGGTAGTAATCGTATACACGCTCCTCTAGATGATTTTTCTGAAGCTTTATACGAACAGGTCTTTGAGTATGAAGAAGATGAATCAGTTGAAACGTCTGAAAATACTCATATAGAAGCATTTGAAGAATTATCAGATATACCAGAACAGGTACAAGAAGTTACTTCCGGAGAAGATTTAATCCGAAATTTGGGAGAATTACTATGGGAAGAAGAAACGCTACGAAGCGATCGTGATGTTAATACATCGGAACAAGAATTTATTAATGATTTGAGCGATTTGGTTTGGGATTATCCCGAACAGAATCAAGAAGATACGGTTGCAGATGAAATAGATACAACTTTTGTACCGATTCAAGATTCCGTTGAAGATGCAGACGAAACCTTTAATGCTTTATTGGAATTAGCAGAGGAAGTAGAAGCAGACGAACCAGAAACGGAAGTTGTGGAACCTACTTCTGTAGAACCGACCGTAACAGCTATAGATCAACTGTTGGTCAGGTTGGATGAAAGCGCAAGTTTGGTTGAAGAACTAGCTTCTGGTTTGGGAGAACGGTCAGCTACCTTACTATCGCTTAACGATGCAATAGTTGACGATGACGCAGCCCAAGCAGCCGAAGCATGGTTTTATCAGGGACTTTCGCAAGCTAGAGCGGGTAATTTAGAATTAGCTATCGAATCATACGAAAAAGCGGTACAAATCAAGCCGGATGTGCATGAATACTGGTTTAATCGGGGCTTGACGCTGTTTCATTTGGGACAATTGGAAGATGCGATCGCATCCTACGATAAAGCGATTAAAATTAAACACGATTTTTATAAAGGATGGTACAACCGGGGTCGAGCTTTAGGTGAATTGGGATTCTTGGAAGAGGCAATTGTTTCTTTTAATACAGCGATTGAAATTCGACCCAATTATCAAGAAGCTTGGTCTAGCAACGGTTTGGCGTTATTGAAGTTAGGACGTGTTGACGAAGCTATCTTCAGTTACGATAAATCGTTGGAATTGGAACCATTAGATCCAGAAAACTGGTATTACCGGGGTGTCGCGCTATCTGGTAACGCAAATTATCGAGATGCAGTTGAGTCTTACGACAAAGCGCTGGAATTAGAACCGTATTTACACGATGCTTGGGTTGATAGGGGTGTAGCTCAGGGACAACTGGGAGAATGGCCGCAGGCGATCGCTTCTTGGGATGAAGCTTTAAAAATTAGACCGGATTTCTACTTAACTTGGTTTAACCGCGCTGTAGCATTGGATAATTTGGGGAGTCGAGAAGACGCGATCGCATCTTACGACAAAGCTTTAGAAATTGAACCCAATTTTCATATAGGTTGGTACAATCGCGCAGTAGCATTGTTTTATATAGAACAATACGAACAATCAATTCTTTGTTATGATCGCGCTTTGGAAATCAAAGCCGATTACTGGGAAGCTTGGCTGGGTAGGGGTAGTGCAGCAGATAAATCCCAGCATTTTGATTGGGAATTGAGTTTATCTAGTCCTGTCGCTGGTAGCAATTCCGCTTTGAATGCGCGGGGGGAAGAAGGTAAATTAACTAGTTATTTAGAAGCTTTAAAATATGTTAGTCACGATACCCAGCCTGAAGGTTGGGGTAGACTGCATTTAGCGATCGCGAATTGTTATTACGATATTGGAAAAAGATATTCCACACCCCGCGACTATTGGTATGAAGCGGTAAATGAATACAACCAAGCATTGGAAATGATTACCGCAGACGCTTTTCCCGAATTGCATTTAGAAGTATTGCAAAACTTTATTAAAGTTCTGGTTGGTTTGAGAGAAACTACTCAAGCACAGGAACTGCATCAATACAGCACCGATTTCTTACAAGAATTATTAACTCAAGCAAATCGTAGTGATGATTCGAGAAAGCAATTAACGCTGAAAAATATTGGTTTTGAACAGCTAGCGGTGGAAATTGCCATCCAGTTTGGTGAAATCGTTCAAGGGTTAGAAATTGCCGAGCATGGTAAAAATGCTTGTTTAACTTGGCTGCTGTACGGCTGGACGGATCGAATTAACTCGCCAAATTACAGTTCTATTTTACAGCTGCTTAATCCCACAACCGCCGCAATTTACTGGCACATCAGCCCATCAAGTTTACGTACCTTTATAATTAAGCCTAACGCTCCCGAACCCATTCCAGTATTTACACCAATGCTGAATGTAGCACCAGGTGAATATCCCTTACCCGAAGCAGTCAATCGGTTAGTAGAATTTGAAGATTGGTTGCAAGAATGGAATCGGGAATATGGGGATTATCGCGGCGAAACCAGGAATAAACAAAGCAAAATAGACCATTCCTGGCGTAAAGATATGGAACAGCGGTTGGCGAGACTTAGAGAAATACTGTGTATTGCTAGTATCGAACAGGAACTTCAAGGAATTGACAACCTAATTTTGATTCCTCACCGCGACCTACATAGATTTCCTTTACACGGACTATTTTCCGCAAAATTTGCCATCAGCTATTTACCCAGCTTACAAATCGGGTTAAATTTACAGCAACAAAAATCGAAACACAATAAATCTTCACCAAGATTACTGAGTGTAGAACACCCCGACACCAAAGATTATCCTCCCTTCAAATCAGCCAAAATAGCGGCTTTGGCTATTAGTCAAATGTTTGATAATCCTCATCGCATTCAGGGAACAGAAGCCACAAAATTACAAGTAGAAAACGCTTTAACAGGATACAATATATTTAATTTTTACGGTTATGCAAACGATAGTGCTAATCCTGCGAATTCAGAAATCTTACTAACGTGGGAAGACAAGATAAGCCTAAATGAGATTTGTAAAAAACCCCTTAACCGTTACAGCTTATTTACCCTACCCGCTTGCGAAATTGCCACAAACAAGCAAAATATAACCACCGAATACGCCGGTTTAACTAGTGGTTTACTCAGTCAAGGAGTTACGAACGTAGTAAATAGCTTGTGGAGAGTAGAATCAACAGCTAACGCTTTAGTAACGATCGAGTTTTATCGGAGATTGCGATCGGGTGAAACATCAGTTGTAGCATTAAAAGAAGCCGTCGAATGGTTGAGAGAATTGACAGCAGGAGAACTGACAAAATGGTACGAAAGTCTGTTGAATCAACTTCCTCCCGAAGGATTGAGAATGAAAGCGCAACTCGCGACACAATTGTATAGAACCAGTCAAATGGAAGCCGATACAAAATTGTACAGTCATCCTTATTATTGGGCTGCATTTGTGATTGGGGGAGCTAGCAATTAACAATTCGCAATACCCTTCCCTACGGGACACCTTGCGGTGAACGGGAACACCTCCGGTGAACGCAATTCGCAATTCGCAATTAAAATGTATTAA
>NZ_JAYGHM010000118.1:0-2156 GCF_034931125.1 Rivularia sp. UHCC 0363
CGGGGGTATAGAAGCGGTAAAAGCCACTATATGTTCTTGGACTTCCGAGCGACGGTGGTGTGCGGTGCTGCTGTTGGAGGAAGTTGCTGAAAGTGAATTACGTAAGCTGGAGCAAATGATACCAAGTTTTTATGCGTGGTTGAGTTAATTTTCTAGTTAATTTGTAAAATTACTTTGCTCAATTTATCTAGCGCTTTTTGTAATTGATTGGCGTGCAGGATTTTTTTGTCTAAAAACCTTGAATAAGAAAGAATAAATTTTTTGGGGCGCATAGGGCTTCTGAATTTTTAACCTTCATAAACTTTTTATTAAAGTATTATTGAAGGAACGTTTGCTGGGTAAAAATACCGCTTCATCTACATTTACTGGCTCATTGTTAGAAGTATTATTCTCTATTTTTAGTAATTAAAGAAATGTAAACTGTCAAAAATAATACTTTTATTTATAAGTAATCTATACCAAACTTATCAAAGTAAATTTTGATTTGTTATATAGCTAAATAAAATTCAAATTGCTGGCGAATTCTGTCGGGGATATTGAGTAATTATGATGTCTGCTACTTAACTATGTTATCTAATTGCCTGGATTATTTTCTTTATAGTTTTGGCTGATATTATCTTGATTTTCTTCTGATAAAAGATTTGAGAATACTGATATTACATCCTTTCCTGTAATGGGTAAAGGAGCAATTTCATTGCACTGTTAGTACGGAAAATTTGTCGCTTTATAACTTTTTTTCAGCTTAAACCTATAAACCGAAGAGAGTTTGTAGCTGGCGAAATCTTATCAACCGATAACCAAATAATATTTATGAGGAAATAATGGATAATCTAGAATTCGTACCAAATTTTGAAGGTTTTGATATAGGAGATACACAACCGGGTAATATCTTTTTAAAAAACGATATTCTAACTTTAGATACTAGTACGGATGGAAGTTTTCAAGATCCACTGCTTACATCGAATCAAATTACTCCCCTTACGTTAGAAAAAGATTTTACGGGAGAAATATCTGAATCTGAAATTGCTCCGATTGAATTAAATAATTTGGCTGCTGATGGTAGTTTTGATTCTTTAATTGGTAATTTCCAGCCACAAGCTGCTCTGAGTGAAACTTTCCAAGCAGCGGAAACAGGGGTATTTACCGTTAATGCGACAGGTGAATTCACTATTGATTTTCTCTTCGATGCAGGTAGTTACAAGAGTGAATTTGCTGTTTTCAGTCTTGCGGGGATGGAAGGGTTAACACCTGGTTCTAAAGAATATATAAAAGAAGCTGCACGTCGTGCTTTAACTAATTCTGAGTCTGGTTATATCGTCATCGCTGATGATTCTGAGGGAGCGAAAATTACCGGAGAATTGGGAGAAAGCGATAAAAACACAGGTAATTATTCGGGGATTAAAAGTTTTTCCATGAATCCTGGGGATAACTTTGCTTTTATGCTGGTTCCCCAAGGTAAGGTACAAGATGTATTTGATAATCCCGCAATCGATGGTGATAAACGTCCTTTATTTTCCATCGCATCAGCAAACCCCGGTAATGCAACTCAGATGATGCAGTTGTTGGATGGTACTGCTGATGGTGGTGTGTTTGGTATTGAAGATTTACGTTTAGATAAAAACTCTGACGCAGATTATAACGATATTATTTTTCATGTCAAAGGTGCAGCGGGTAAAGCAACTCCTTTGATTGATGTAGTTAATCCTGATAATCCTTGGTATGAAACTGCATTAGGGGGAGAGTTAATCGATTTTGCTGCAACAAATAATATCTTTGATCAACCAAGTGCAATTACCGTCGGTTTAGTTAATGATACTGGTTTGAGTCAAACTGATGGTGTTACGAACGATCCGTTTTTAAATGGAAGTATCAGTAATGCGAGTCAGGTTAGTAGTTTCAAAGCTGGATTTAATGGTAGTCAAGGTTTAGTAGATATCTCAGATTCTTTAAAGTCGGATGGTTCATTTTCCTTAGATAAGGAGAAGTTAGAGCAGATTAATAATGGTTCTCTACAAGATGGCGATCGCACTTTAACACTACAAGCAGAAAATGCAAATGGTGCGGTATTAAATACAACGAATTTTTCTTTTACTTTAGATACACAGACGGAAGCACTGACGCTATTAAAGTTATCGGGAGTAGACGGAAGCGTTACT
>NZ_JAYGHM010000118.1:2530-3044 GCF_034931125.1 Rivularia sp. UHCC 0363
AATGATACTACTACAGAAAACTTTGTTGATGTTTTAGCACAGTTACAAACAGATGGTAGTTTCTCCTTTGATGCAGCTAAGTTAAAGCAAATTAACGGTGATGTTGATTTAAGTGAAGGGGAACATACTCTCAAATTAATTGCTACCGATGCAGTTGGTAATAATTCGGAAGAATTGAATTTCAGCTTTAGTTTAGACACTCAATTACCTTCTTTGACAATTAATAATCCTATCGCTGATGGGGAATTAACAGAAGGTGCAAGATTAACTGGAACTAGTGATGAAACTGGTTCTGGAATTGTTAATTTAACTTATCGTTTTAACACTGGTGATGAAGTAATAGTTCCCGTTAATGAAAATGGTGAATTTGATGCTGAGTTGGATTTAACAGGGTTGAGTAATGGTACTCAAACTTTAACTATTACTACTACTGACTTAGCTGGAAATACAAGTAGTAATGAAATTAATGTCAATGTAAATGTAGGTGAGCAAGATACAACCGCTCCTGTAATTA
>NZ_JAYGHM010000118.1:3395-11303 GCF_034931125.1 Rivularia sp. UHCC 0363
TGATAGCAGTCAAATTACTTCTTTCAGCGCAGGATTTGATGACACAGCTACAGAAAACTTTGTTGACGTATTAGTTGACTTACAACCAGATGGTAGTTTTACCTTTGACGCTGCCAAACTAAGAGAAATTAACGGTGATGTTGATTTAAGTCAAGGTGAACATACTCTCAAATTAATTGCTACCGATGCGGCTGGTAATAATTCGGAAGAATTGAATTTCAGCTTTAGTTTAGACACTCAATTACCTTCTTTAACAGTTAATAATCCTAGCGCTGATGGGGAATTAACTGAAGGTACAAGATTAACTGGAACTAGTGATGAAACTGGTTCGGGAATTGCGAGCTTAACTTATCAATTTAGCGATCGCACTGCAATAACTGTTCCCGTTAATGAAAATGGTGAATTTGATGTTGAGTTAGATTTAACAGGGTTGAGTAATGGTGCTAATACTTTAACTATCACTACTACTGACTTAGCAGGGAATGTTAGTACTCAAGATATTAACGTCAATATCGGTGTGGTAGATATAACTCCACCCACAGCAGCTATCACCAGTAATTTAATTGATACACCTTCATCTTTTAATGTCACTTATAACGAAGCGGTATCCGATGAAGCTTTTGCGGCTGGTAATTATACCTTAACTATTTCTGGTGGGGATAATGATGGTCAAACTGTAGAAGTTTCCTCAGTAGAAAAGGTTAGCAATACGGTTGCTAAATTGACATTAGCTGCACCTTTAACTCAAACCAGCTATCAGTTAGCTCTGGGTACGGAAATTAAAGATTTAGCAGGTAATGCGATCGCTGAAAATACAGTTCTAGATTTATCTATTACTCCTCCTTCCGTAACAATTTCTCCCAGCAATGGTGAGGAAATGGTAGCTTTGACCAGGGAAACTATTGTCCGCTTCAATACAAAAGTTGACCCTAGCACCATTAATCAAGAATCTTTCTATGTAATTGCGAATGGGGAAAGACTCCAAGGACGGATTGTTGTTTCCAGCACCGAGGAATTTGCCACATTCTTCTACGATGAACCCTTACCTCAATCTACAGAAGTACGGGTAGTTGTAGATGGTGACAAAATTAAGTCTCGTAGCGGAGTCGCAATTGATGGAAATAGAGATGGTATAGCTGGTGGAATTGCAACTGCTGACTTTACAACTTTACCTTTAAGCAGAATTGAAGGAACCGATGTTTTTGGTTATGTTTACGACTCCTACAACAAAAATGAAGATGGTTCTAATATTCCTTTGGAAGGGGTAGTAATTCGTTTAGATTCTTTACCTGATGTATTTGCGGTAACTGATGAAAATGGTTACTTCAAATTAGAAGATGTCCCAGCACCGGAATTTTACGTATATATTGATGGCTCTAACGTTGCGAATACCGCAGAAGGTACTCAGTATGCCAGCTTAGGAAAAGCATTCCACAGCGTACCGGGACAAGAAGTTCAACTAGAGATGGATGGGGAACCGTTTGATGTCTACTTACCAGTAATGTCGGCGAGTGACATTGTGGAATTGTCGGATACAGAAGATACAAATGTGGGATTGGGAGAAGCTTCTCTAGCATTTTTACAACGTGAATTCCCCGATATTGACCCAGAAGTATGGCAGCAAACACAGGTAACATTTGTAGCGGGTTCGGCGACTGATGATGCAGGAAATCCCGCAACTCAAGCAATGATTGTACCCGTAGATCCAAATCGTTTACCAGCACCTTTACCACCTGGATCAAATCCTAGTTTGGTGATTTCGATTCAAGCGGGTAATGAAAATGGGTTTAACCGGGAAGCTGGTGGTGGTGCGACTAATTTTGATGTACCAGCACCAATTCAGTTTCCGAATTTAGAAGGGTTGAAACCTGGTGAAAAGAGTTTGATTTGGACTTTCAATCACGATGCTGGTGATTGGGAGATTATTGGTACTGGTACGGTGAGTGAGGACGGGAAGAGTATTGTTTCTGATGAAGGTGTGGGGATAAGAGCGCCGGGATGGCATTTTACTAATCCGGGGGTGCAAGATAGTGGAGGAGTCAACGACAGTGGCGATGATAACAACGATGGCATTCCAGATGATGAAGAAGACGAAGAAGATGATGTAACGTTTGAAGCTGGAATTAGCTTTAATGGAGAATGGACACCGCTACAAATTACAGGAAAATTCGGGTTTCAACTACCAACCAACTTATTTGCAAATGTAGTTCCTGGCGATGAAAATTTTCAACCATTATTATGGACACCAAAGTATAAACCATTCGATAAATTAGACTTTGGCGGGTCGGCAAGTTTCCAGTTTACTGTGTCTGAAACTGTTGCAAGATTTGTACCAGAATTTGATTACACGCTTTTTGATGCAGTAGGAAATGCAGCAATTAAAGGACAAGCAAAAGCTCAAGCAAAAATCAAAGGTACTGGTTTTAATCCAGTCGGTGAAATAAGTGGTGAACTCGCACTTAATGTTGTTACGGAAGTTTCAGGTCAGATTAAGAATAGTCCATTAAATAATATTCCTTTCGGTGTTGGGAATTTCTTTAGTCAGTCACATAAGCTTCCTGAAATTACGCTCTTTGGACCACCCACAATAAAAATTCCTAAATTAGAATTTCCTTTCCCAAAAACACCAGTAGTTGACTTCAATGAAACTATTGGACCAATCGCAGAGATTTCTATTGGCACTCAACTAAAGGTCTCACCGCGTGTTTTCCTTAGAGAAGTTGATGCTAGTTCTCAAGCATTTTCAAATTTAGCACTCAGCACTATACCCTCTCCAGCATTTTCAAATTTACCACCCAGCAATATTATTCCCTTATCTTCATCTTTGAATACGGATTCCTCTCTGGTAAGAAGTGAAGCACAATTGTCTAATGCATTAATCACAGAAGCTCAACTTTCTACTGCATCTGGTTTCGGCAAGGACCCGCGTGCTTTCTACCGTTACATCTTGGCTAATGGAAGTGAAATTACAGGACGTACAAACGAGAAAGGTAAATATAGTACAGTATTACCACCTAATACAGACTTTAATCTTTTCATCTATAGTCCTCGTACCAATAAATTTGAAATTATTTCTGGTACGTCAGGTGCAAGCGGTACTTCAACTGAACGTACAACAACTCTTTCTCAGGTCGGTGGTCCAGATGCAGATGGTGATGGTATCCCTGACTTTGGTGAGTTTACCATTGGTACGGATTACGAAAAAATTGACACCGACAACGACGGAATATCCGATGCAGCCGAAATCGAACAAGGATTAGACCCACTAGGAGGTCAAGGTTTCCCCACAGGAATCATTTCTAGCCTACCTTTACAAGGTCAAGCCAATGCAATAACTGTAAAAGGCTCAACCACCGACACCCAAACCCAAACTGCATACATCGCTACAGGTTCCCACGGTTTAGCAATTGTTGACGCTTCCCAATTCAATAACCCCATCATCCTGGGTCAACTTGACCTACCCGGCGATGCTACAGATGTAGCGGTTGACACCAACTTCCAAATCGCAGCAATAGCTACCAATAACGGTGGGTTGCAATTGATAGATATTTCTGACCCCATGCTTCCAACCCTCAGCCAAACTGTTAATATTTCTGCCAATAAAGTAGAAGTTGTTGACGGTATCGCTTACGCAACGGTTGGTACAAACCTCAAAGCTATTGACCTATTAACGGGAGATGAATTACAAGAATTAACTCTACCGGGTTCGGGTACCGTTACCGACTTAGCAAGGGAAGGAAATCAACTTTACGCTTATACCAGCGGTTCCGATACATTATCTGTAGTTGATATCACGAATCCCGCAGCCGCAACAGTACAAGGTGAGTTAAATGTTTCTGTTGCTTCTTCTACGGTAGGCATATCTGTTGGTAATGGAGTTGTTTACTTGGGTGGTAGTGGCTTGCGGACGGTTGATGTTTCTGACCCCACGAACCCAACTTTAATCGGTGATGCTGAACAATTCTTTACTGCTAGGGATGTCACTTTAAACGGTTCCGGTTTAGCGTTAGTAGCTGCTGAAGGTCAAGGTTTATCAATCTACAATGTCAATGACCCCGCAGACACGGATAATTTTATCACCCAAATTGATACTCCTGGATTTACCAACGATATTGCGATCGCATCGGGAATTGCTTTTGTTGCAGATGGTGCGAGCGGGTTACAGGTAATCAACTACCTCGGTTTCGATAACCAAGGTCAAGCTCCAACGGTAACAATTAGTAGTCCGCAAGCAGATTTAGATGCTGATGTGGAAGGTATTCAAGTATTGGAAGGTTCTTCGCTTCCCATCCAAGTTGATGTTGAAGATGATGTCCAAGTCCGCAATGTGGAGCTTTTAGTTAATGGTGAAGTGGTTAGCAATGATGTTTCCTTCCCCTTCGATTTAACAGCTACAGCACTCAATGATGACCCAGAAGCTACTACGGTAGATGTCCAAGTTCGAGCTACGGATACTGGTGGCAACAGCACTCTCTCGAATAACCTTACCTTTAATTTAGTTCCAGACACCTTTGCACCTAACGTTACCAGCACATCTCCCCAAGCTGATGGAAGACGCAAGAATATTTCTGGAATTTCCGTCCGCTTTGACGAGCCAATTGACACGGAACGCTTAGACCTCAGCGGTATAACTTTAACTAACTTGGGTGCAGATGAAGCAGTTGGTGGAGATGATGATACTGCTATTACTTTGCAAGGATTCCAAACCAGCGAAACCGGACGTAGCTTATTTATCTTGCCACCACCCGATTTAACTCCTGGCAAATATCAACTGAAAATTGACTCTAGTATTATTGCTGATAGAGTTGGTAATGCTTTAACTGAAGACTTCACCTTAGACTTTACCAAACGTCCTCTGGTTACATCCCTAACTTTGGGAGAAACAATTACGGGTAGTATTGTTGCAACGGGAGAAAATGAAGTTTACACCTTTGAAGGAACAGCAGGACAGCGGCTTTACTACGACGGTATACTTGCTGAATCTAACATTGATGCTCGTCTTGTAAGTCCTAGTGGTCAACAAATATTCAGTTTTCAGAATACTAATTCCGACCGAGGACCTTTAAGTTTAGTAGAAACTGGTATATATCAACTAATAGTAGAAGACTTGAATCAAGCTACAGGAGATTTCAGTTTCCGACTTTCAGATGTAGATCGAGTTACTGACTTGACTTTGGATACTACTATTAACGGAACACTTGACCCAGCAACTGAAACTGACATTTTCAAGTTTGCTGGAACAAAAGGTCAAAAGCTGTTCTTTGATAATGCAGAAAATAACTTCTTCAATGCTTCTTGGTCAATCTACGGACCGGGAAATCAATTGGTTGAATCCCGGAATTTCTTCTCTTTCTCAGACTTTGAATTTACTCTAGAAGCGGATGGTAATTACACCGCAGTTTTACAAGGTTTTGGTGGTGAAGCTAATGAACCTATAAACTACAATTTCCAAGTCATCACCCCAGAAACTGTTACTACTGAATTAACTTTGGGAGAAAAAGTTAGTAGCAATATTTCCGAAGCAGGTGAAGAAGACATCTACACCTTTAGCGGAACAGCAGGTCAAAGTCTCTACTACGACGGAATTAGTGGTGACTCCCGAATTAGCACTCGCTTAATTAGTCCTAGTGGTGAGCAAATATTCTCATTCTTTACTAATACCTCTTCCGATCGTCAACCCGTAACCTTAGAAGAAACCGGAAACTATCAATTGATTGTGGATGGTAACGGTGATACTACAGGTGATTACAACTTCCAATTGTTAGATACCGCAGAAGCTACTGAATTAACCTTTGATACTACTATTAGCGGTAGTCTCGAACCCGGACAAGAAACCATCTTGTACAAGTTTAATGGAACAGCAAACCAAAAGCTTTTCCTAGATGATAAAGGAAGTCAAAATGGTGGAACATATATAATTTATGGTCCTGGAAATCAAGCTGTGACTTCTCAAAGCTTGGGATTTGATAGAGAAATCACTCTCCCAGGAAATGGAACTTACATTTTCGCGGTACAAGGTTTTAGTAACGAAGAAACTCTCTCATACAGTTTTTCGCTAATTACATCCTCTATCACTACTACCGAACTAACCTTGGGAGAAATAGTAAGCAGTAATATTTCCAAACCAGGGGAAGAAGATATCTACACCTTTAGCGGAACAGCAGGTCAACGTCTCTACTACGACGGTATTAGCGGTCAATCGGGAATTAACACTCGCTTAATTAGTCCTAGTGGTGAGCAAGTATTATTCAGCAGTAATACTGGTTCCAACCGTCAACCTATTACCTTAATAGAAACTGGAAGCTATCAACTAGTTGTCGATGGTAGTAGTGGAACCACAGGTGATTACAGCTTCCAATTGTTAGATTTAGCATCAGCTACCGAATTAAATTTGGATACTACTATTAGCGGTAGTCTGGAACCCGGACAAGAAACCGTTCTTTACAAATTTGAAGGAACAGCAAATCAAAAGCTTTTCCTAGATGATAAAGGAAGTCAAAGTGGTGGAACATACGTACTTTACGGACCAGGAAATCAACAAGTTACTTCTGTAAGCTTTACAGGAGATAGAGAAATCACTCTCCCTGTAAATGGAACCTACACTTTAGCTCTTGAAGGTTTTAGTAACGAAGAAACTTTAAATTATAGGTTCTCTGTAGTTACATCAGAAATCACAACTGCTGAATTAACTTTGGGAGAAACAATTAGTAGCAATATTTCCAAATCTGGGGAAGAAGATATCTACACCTTCAGCGGAACAGTTGGTCAACGTCTCTACTATGACGGTATTAGCGGTGACTCCCGAATTAACACTCGCTTAATTAGTCCTAGTGGTGAGCAAATATTCTCATTCTTTACTAATACTTCTTCCAACCGCGAACCCTTAACTTTAGTGGAAACCGGAACATATCAACTAATTGTTGATGCTAACAACGCTACAACAGGAGATTACAGTTTCCAATTGTTAGATTTAGCGAACGCTACTGATTTAACTTTGGACAGCACTATTAGTGGAAGTTTAGAACCGGGAACTGAAAGTGAGATTTACAAATTTGTAGGTGAAGCAGGTCAACAGCTATCTTTTGAAGATAAGGGAAATCAATCTGGTGCTACTTACCGTCTTTACAGTTCCGCAAATCGATTGATTGCTTCTCGGAATCTCAGATCAAATTTTGATGTGACTTTACCCGGTGATGGTACTTACTTCCTGGTATTAGAAGGTTCTAGTAATGATTCAGTTAATTACCGTTTCCAAATTGTTAAAGGAACACTTGATGACCCAGGAGAACCTGTAGGTACCGAATTGACCTTGGGAGAAACCGTTAGTAGCAATATTGGTGAAGCAGAAGAACAAGATACTTACATTTTCACGGGAACAGCAGGTCAAACTCTCTACTACGACGGAATTAGCGGTGATTTCCGAATCGACACTCGTTTAATTAGTCCTAGTGGTGAGCAAATATTCAACAGCAATACAGCTTCAGAACGTCAACCTTTCACTTTGGTAGAAACCGGAACTTATCAACTAATTGTGGATGGTAGCGGTGATACAACAGGTGATTACAGTTTCCAATTGTTAGATTTAGCCAATGCTACCGACCTAACCTTTGATACCACTATTAACGGTAGTCTTGAACCCGGACAAGAAACTGTATTGTACAAATTTAATGGAACAGCAAATCAAAAGCTTTTCCTAGAAGATAAAGGAAGTCAAAATGGTGGTTCTTTTGTACTTTACAACCCAGCTAACCAATCATTTACTTCTGCGAGCTTTACAGGTAATAGAGAAATCACTCTCCCAGGAAACGGAACTTACATTTTAGCGGTACAAGGTTCAAGTAACGAAGAAACTCTCTCATACAGTTTCTCCTTAGCAACATCAGAAATCACCACCACTGAATTAACCTT
>NZ_JAYGHM010000119.1:0-4660 GCF_034931125.1 Rivularia sp. UHCC 0363
CCGATACGTTGATTGCAACAGCGCTGAGTTTAATCGATGCTAACCATTTACGAAACTGGTTTGCTCACTGCTGTTATTGTCCCCTATAAACCTGCAATCTGCTGTATTACGCATACCGATATTGACAAATACTGACAAACTGCAAACTGCGGCTCTATGCCAGCATGGGCGTGCCGGAGTTTTGGCGCTACAACGGCGAGCTGTGGCGAATTTATCAGCTTCAGGCTAGAGAATACCTAGAGCTGGAGGCGAGTCCTACATTTGGGTTTGTGCCGAAAGTGAAGCTGTATGAGTTCTTGATGCAGGTACAGCAGGATGAGATCGCGGCGGAGCAACTGCTGCGAGAGCTGGTTGACTGACAAATCTTTTGCCCCTCATCCCCCAACCCCTTCTCCCACCGGGGGAGAAGGGGAGCCGGAGCAGAAAGTTCGGCTTAAAGCCCCTCTCCTACTCTGGGAGAGGGGTTGGGGTGAGGGCGGTTCGAGTTTTGTCAGTCAATCAGGCTGCGAGAGTGGATTCGCTCGGTGGAGCGGGGTAAACGGATCTGATACTTTTAAAAGAGATTTTTAGAAATTGCCAGTCCGCGATGGCACTGGCCGCCTTTTTGTTTCATGATGATAGCTGCACTCAATTTTTGCTCCGATTCGTCGCACCCATGCCCTATTTACCTGACCCGATCACCCTACCCCGCCGCCGCTTCCTGACGCTGGCTGGCGGCTCCTGCCTTACCGTACTTCTCAGCAACTGCGCTAGTCAAACCAGCCAGAAGCCTGCCGCGACTGCCTTTGATCCGCGTCAGGCCACCTGGGACGAAATCCTGGCCGCCGCCAAAGGCAGCACCGTCAACTGGGCGATGTGGGGCGGCAGCGACAGCACCAACAAATTTGCCGATCAGTGGGTGGGCGAACAGCTCAAGGGCTACGGCGTGACGCTGAACCGCGTGCCCCTAGGCGACACTGTAGAAGCCGTTAACAAGGTGGTGGGCGAAGTGCAGGCGGGCCAAACCAAAGGCAGCATTGACTTGATTTGGATCAACGGCGAAAACTTCCGCACCCTGAAGCAAGGCAACCTGCTGTATGGCCCCTTCACCGACAAGCTGCCCGCCATGCAGCACTACGACCTCAGCAACCCGGCAGTGCTGACCGACTTTGGCCTGCCCATCGACGGCTACGAAGCGCCCTACACCGGCTCCTATTACGTGATGGCCGCCGACAGCGCCAAGGTGACACAGCAGCCCCAAAACTTCACCGAGCTATTGGACTGGGCCAAGGCTAACCCCGGACGCTTTGCCTACGTGGCTCCGCCCGAATTTGACGGCAATCGCTTTTTGCTGACGGTGCTCTATGGCGTCGGCGGCGGCTACGAGCAATATGCGGGCGCTGAATTTAACGAAGAACTCTGGAACCAGAATGCGCCGAAAGTCACGGCCTACCTGAAGGAGCTGGAGCCGTTTTTGTGGCGCGAAGGCCAGACCTACCCGCCGACGCAGGCTAGACTGCAAGAGCTGTTTGCCAACGGCGAGATCTGGATGATGCCGGTGTTTATTTCCAAAGTGGCCGAGGGCTTGGCTGGCGATATGTTTCCCAAAACGACCCGCGCCTTTACGCTGCCGCAGCTTTCGCTCAACGACCCGTCGTTTACGGCAATTCCCATCAATGCCAGCAACCCGGCAGGCGGGATGATTTTGGCAAATATTTTGGCGAGTCCGGAAGGTCAGCTCCAGAAGTTTCAGCCTGCGGTTTGGGGTGATCCGCCGCTGCTAGACGTGCAGAAGCTGTCGCCGGAGATGCAGCAAAAGTTCGCGCAGGTGGAGGCGAGCTACGGCCTGCCGCTGAAGGAGCTAATCAGCAATACCGTGCCTGTGGTCAACGCTGAATATACTGCCCGCCTCAGAAAGCTCTGGGCCGATGAGGTGGCCTGAAGTTTTGACTGTGGCCGGGTTTCGGCTACGTTCAACCCTCAAATCCTCTCCATTGATCTGGCTGAAGTGCAAAAAGACCTGCAGCTCTTTGAAGCGCTCTGCCCGGTGTTGATGGCGCTGACGCAGATGCAGCTTTGAGATGCAGCGCTGCGGCTCAGAGGTGAATCGTTGGAGCAAATTGCTCGGCGGTTTGAGTTCTGAGCCTGATTTTTTGAGTGCTGAGGTCGGACGGTGGAGCAAAAAGCTGCAAAGTTTGAGTTCGGAACTCGGTGATTGAGGTTCTGAGGCTGGCAGGTGGAGCAAAAAGGTGGAAGCTTCGGGTTCTGAGGGCAAACGCTGCAGATCTGAGGGCGATTGCTCGATGGTTTGAGTTAAAGCGGGGATCTTTTGAGTCAAATTGTTCAGAGCAGGGCAGTTTGAGCGATCATAGAGGCAGGATTCTCGCTCAGAGGAAATCTATGTCTGTGGATCGTCTGGCCCAGTTTCAAGCAGCCTACCGCAATCTTGACCTGCTGCCCTTAATTGAGCCGCGAGAGCTGGAGCGGTTTTGGGTGCCCTATGGCGAAGAGGCGATTGCTGAATTGCAGCAGCTCGTTGAGGATGACTATACCCTCAGCGGCAAGACGATTTTTTCGGGGCATCGGGGCTGCGGTAAGTCTACGCTGCTGGCTGAGTTTGGGCGGCGCTGCCGGGACAGCAACTTTTTTGTGGTGCTGTTCTCAATTGCCGATCTGTTTGAGTCTTCGGATGTGACGCATACCAATATTTTGTATTCGATTGCAGTTAATCTGGTGGCGGAAGCGGCAAAAAATGAGGTGACGCTGTCCAAGAGCCTGACGGAACCGCTGTTTAAGTGGTCGGCCAAGCGCAGCCGTACTGAAACCGATACGCCAATTAGCGCTGGGGTTTCTGCCGGGTTTGACTTTAAGTTTATTAAAGGCATTCTCAAAACTGAATCGACGGTGCGCGATGAGATTAAGCAGGAGTTTGAACCGAAGATCTCCGATCTGGTGAATCGCTTAAATATTTTGGTGGCGCAGATTGAGGCGAATGCGAAAAAGAAAGTCTTGGTGATTATTGATGATCTCGACAAGCTGGATTTGGGTGATGTCGATAAGATTTTCAAGAACCATATCAAAGCCTTATTTCAGCCTGCGTTTCGGATTATTTATACTATCCCGATTGCGTCGCTGCGGGATGCGGTGTTGCAATCTACGCTGGTGAGCGAAACGAATGACCAGATTGTGAAGATGCCGGTGAGCAAGCTGTTTGCCAAAGGCGATCGGCGGTTGCCTGATGCGGCTCCGATTGATGAGATGATGCAGCCTCTCTGTGAGATTCTGCAAAAGCGAATTTCTGCTGAGCTGTTGCCGCCTGAGATTGCCACGCGGATTACGCTCTACAGCGGCGGCGTGCTGCGAGAGCTGGTGCGGCTGGTGAACATTTGCTGTCGGATCTGTCTGCGGCAGGTGCGGCGCGGCCAGGATACGGTGATTGACGAAACAGTGCTGGCTCAGGCTGTGAAGGAGATCCGACTCGATTTTGAAACGACGCTGAGTAAAGCCGACTACGAGACGCTGCGAATCACCTACGAACGCTTTACGCCCGATGACCCGAAAGCTCAGAATTTCCTGGACTTATTGCATGGACTGGATGTGTTGGAATATCGCAATGATCAAGCCTGGTATGATTTGCACCCGATTGTGATTGACCTGATGCAGCTCAAAGGACTAATTCCTGATAGCCCATGATCAATTCTGAGTCGGAACCTAGCCCGGAGGCGCAAAACCAGGATGCCTATGAGGATCTGCTGACTGCGATTACGGCCAGCGATGATCGGCTGTCGCTGCTGATTGCGGTCTGTGATGATCCGAGGCAGCGGCAGGAGATTATCCAGCGCTATGAGTCGGAGCTGTCGGTTTCTCATGCTGCTTATCGGGTCAGTATGGCTCGCAGTGAGCCGAGCCTGAAGCTGGCGTTGCAGGAGCTGATGACGACGGAGCTAGCGCTGCGGCAGGGCGAGCCTGCGGTGATTACGGTATTGGGCATTGAGCAACTGTCGTTTTGGCGGGGGAGTGAGGCGAAGTCGCAGCAGGATGTGTTTTTTGGCTATCTGCAATGGACAAGGGAGGCGCTGCGGGAGTTTCGCTTCCCGATTGTGATTTGGGTGACTTATCAAATTCTGAATCGGCTCAGCCGTCAGTCGCCTGACTTTTGGGGCTGGCGTAAGGGCGTATTTCGCTTTGCCTCCCGCACCAGAGCCGCGATTCCGGCTGCTGAGTTTACCGCCATTCGTGACCTGACGCTAGACTCCAACATCACGGACGAAACGCTGCTGCCATTGGCCGATCTGGAAACGCTGATTCAGCAAACTGCCGCCCAAAACCCCAAAAGCCCGCTGCTGGCTTCGCTGTACGATCAGCTAGGACGGGTATATGACAATCGCCTCAAACAAGGCGAGTCGGTTGACTACTTAGCAGAACAGGCTAAAGCAATTGAGTATTTCCAGAAAGCAATTCAACTGCTAAAAGAACTAGAACAACCCTTAGATTTAGCTAATGGTCTGAACAATCTGGCAGAGTTGTACCGTGCTCAAGGGCGATACAGTGAGGCAGAACCGCTCTATCTCGATGCGCTCACCATCAGACGCAGCCAGCTAGGGGCAGAGCATCCCTCCACTGCCACAAGCCTCAACAATCTAGCAGGGTTGTACAAGTCTCAAGGGCGATACGCAGAGGC
>NZ_JAYGHM010000119.1:5032-11284 GCF_034931125.1 Rivularia sp. UHCC 0363
GATGTTGGCGCAGATTCGGGCAGAGCAGACCAGCTAAACTAAGAGCACTCATTGAGAGCGACACCCATGACCGAAATCATCTTTCTCGTTGAAGACGATCCAGAAGGGGGATACACCGCCAGAGCGATTGGGGAATCCATCTTCACCCAAGCCGACACCCTCAAAGACCTCAAAACCTATCTGCGCGATGCCGTTCATTGCCACTTTGAAGACGAGCAAACTCGCCCAAAACTAATCCGGCTCCACATCGTCCACGATGAAGTAATTGCCTCATGAAGCTGCCCCGCGATCTCTCCGGCGAAGCATTGGCGCAAATCTTAAAGCAGTTGGGATACCAAACCATTCGTCAAACAGGCAGTCACATTCGCCTAACGACCCAACAGAATGGCGAACACCACATCACAATTCCTAATCACAGCCCAATTAAAATCGGTACGCTCAACGCCATCTTGCGAGACATCGCAACACATTTTGAACTCACCCGCGATGGGCTTGCAGAACGCATCTTCTGATAATCAAGCGACTGAAGGACAAGCGGCAGACCTGTCGGATGATCCGATGACGCAGGCGGTGTTGAAAGAGATTCAGGTAGAGCAGCAGTAATATTAGACTAGACCAACTCAAAATAAGCACAGACGGATAGACAATCAGCAGAAAGTGGGGGAACAACGCTATGCCAGTCATTTCTATGTTTTATGGCATTGTCATCCTGATGTACTACTTTGATAACCAGAAGCATCACCAGCCCCACATTCACATCAAGTACCAAGACGATGAAGCCGTTATTTCAATTCCAGACGGAATTCTTTTAGAAGGCAAAATCCGCAATGCTAAGCTGAAATTAGTTCAAGCCTGGATTGAGATTCATCAAGACGAACTCATGGCAAACTGGGAATTAGCAGTGCAAGGTCAGCAAGTTTTCAAAATCGACCCGCTGCGCTAGGAGGAACCATGTCGCCCAAGGTGATTAAAGTCGAACCCTTAGTAGACTTCAAGCTCAGACTGTTCTTCAATAATGGTGAAGTGCGCTGCTTTGACCTCAGCCCTTATCTCGACAAAGGAGTTTTTACAGAACTGCAAAATATCCATTACTTCAAGCAGGTCAAGCCCTTCTTCGGCGGCGTTCAATGGCTCCACGAGCAAGACCTCAGCGCCGATACGCTGTATCTAAACAGCAGCGTAGATACACAGACTGGCATGTTGCCTAGCGATCACCTCCTGTAACTGGCAAGCGGCGGAACTGTCGGATCATCCGACGACGCAGGCGGTGTTGAAAGATATTCAGGCAGAGTAAAAACTGTGATTAAAATAGAAGAACAGATTTCTTCTGAGCCATAATGCCCACCCAGAGCGAAGCCATCAAGCAGGATATCGATCAGCTCACAGCAGAGCAGTTGCAGCAAGTTGCTGACTTCATCGCCTTCCTCAAATTTCGCCGCAAGCGTCATCTCATTCTTGCACCAGAGCAGCTCGCATCTCTTGCTGAAGATGCCGCCGAAGATCGCGCCTTGGCAGAAGCAGGCATGAGCGACTATCTGACGCTGCTGCATCACGAAGATCAGCAATGAGCCAATTCCCCAAACGTGGCGAAGTTTAACTAGTAGGAAGACTTAATGTAGCTGACCAATCCTTCGTAGATCGCAAATTCTGGCGATCGATCCCCCTAGCCCCCTTAAAAAGGGGGAACCGAGCCAAATTTTCTCAAAGTCCCCCTTTTTAAGGGGGATTTAGGGGGATCGATCGCCAGCTTCTTGACCAGAAATCGTGAGTTTGCGATCTACTGATCCTGCGAATCAGATTGCTCTGGATCAACCAACTCGCCTAGATACCGCTGAACAAAGGCTGCGGCGGCTTCGGGATTGAGTTGATTGAGAGCTTTGGTGATTTCGGCAATGTTTTCGGCGCTGGGATCTCGCTGTTCATGCACCCATTTAAAAACAGCAGAGCGATCAATGCCAAGCGTCACCGCTAGCTTGTTCTGGCTGATTCCGTAGGTTTCGAGAACCGTTTTGAGTACCTGACTTGCCCTGCCCATGCCCCAATCCTGTCAAAGGATGGCGAGTCAGTAAATGTTGTCTTGTGCGACCACAAACATGATATGTTGTCTTAGTAGACTACATGCTCAATGGATGAGACTCATGGCTCAAGATTTCCGTTCTGATGACGTTGTAGCACTGCCGCCCGATGCGCCGCTGAATAACGATGCTGCACCCGTCCGCGAACCCGTGCGTTTAATCGTGGTCAGCTCGCGGCTGGGCGTCACCCGCATGATTCAGACTCTGCATCTGCGCGGCGTGGTGGATGCCCATGAATGGAGCGCCCTACAGCCAGAGCCAATGACAGGCAAATGGATGAGCGTGGCGACGAAATATCTAACGCTTGACTAAAGCAGAAGCCCGAATGCCCTTCACAGCCTTCTCATGAACTATGCGGGCAGAGAATAAACTTTTTCGGCTTTGAGGTTAGCGCTGGCATAGCTGAGGCAAGCTTGAATCTGCTCATGGGTAATACCCGGATAGTTGCGGAGAATTTCTTCGATGCTCCAACCTTGGGCAAGCAGGTCGATGATGAACTCAACAGCCAGACGAGTTCCTTTGATGATCGGCTTGCCGACGAGGATGTTTGGATCGAGGGTAATGTGTGTTTGCCAGTCCATTGGGTTGAACTCGAAGGGTTAGCTCTTATTTTATGAGGTTGAGCCTGAAACAGGGCTGGGCAGAATCAAAAACGATTGAGTTGTAACGAAGGATATACAACCCATGTTCAGCGGGAAGTCTAGAGACATCTTTATTTCACGTTTATCAGGAGTCTCTACGATGCCGAATACAGCCATCAGCGCTCAGTTGAGCCAAGCCGACCGCGATGCCGTGATGGCAGCCATTGCCACCATTAAAGCCAAGCTGCCGTTTTTGATCGATCTCTCTGCGGATGATCGCAAGTCGCTGCCCAAGATGGGCGATAAGAGTCGGGCGTTTGTCAGCAAAGCGATGGAGGTGGCCACACAGAACCCAGACTTCCTGCCGCGCTCGTTTGATCTGTCTGAGCTGCAAAAAGACGTGCAGCTGTTTGAAGCGCTCTACCCGGTGCTGATGTCGCTGACGCAGCTCCATGATTTGGTGGATGACACCTGCTTGGCGGTGGGCAGCGAGGCTTATGCAGCGGCGCTCCAGGTCTATAGCTATGCCAAAGCTAGCGGAGAGGGGACGGGACTGGAGACGGCAGTGGATGAATTGGGTCTGCGCTTTGCCCGCAAAGCTCGTAAGCCCAAGAGCCAGACGGTGAGCGTCAAGCCAGAAGGGGCAATGGTCTAGCAAAAAGGTGGAAGGCTGCGCTCTGGAGGTGCAGCACTGAGGCTCAGAGGTGAATCGTTGGAGCAAATTGCTCGGCGGTTTGAGTTCTGAGCCTGATTTTTTGAGTTCTGAGGTCGGACAGTTGAGCAAAAAGATGGAAGGGTTGAGCAGAAAGATGGAAGGGTCGAGCTTTGAATGGCAAGGCTGGAGATCGGAGCTTGAATGTTGAGGATTTGGGTACTAGCGGTCTGGTGATCAAGGTGGCTCTAGCAGCGGCAAAACCACTATTTGAGCAGCAAATCGCGTGAAGTCTCCTACGTTGTGGGTGAGAAGCTGCTGAATTCCGTAGGTTTGCATGGTTGCCACAATGTTGGCATCATGTACCTGTCGTCCGCCCACTGTAATTTGATTGAGCAGAACCAAAAGCTGCTCTGTGACTTGTGTAGTTTCGTCTGCGACTTGAAACCGAGACAGCAAGGCACGAATGAGGTCGGAAAGCGTGGTTATTGGGATGGGGGCTGTAAAAGATTGAGGGCGCGTCAGGACTGACAGATACTCGCGCAGCACTTGCCTGCTAATCCATAGCTCCTGTCCGGTTTGCTCGTAGGTTTGAAGACGACTTAGGGCGGGTTGATGCAGCGGCGCTTCGGCAATGCTGGCATAGACCAAAATATTGGTGTCAATAAAGATGCGTTCAGCGCCCGCTGTCGTCATATAGATCCTCGCGTCTGAGAGAACCCACGCCAGCCCATGCGCCAACATGAATCACGGGGAAGGCGGGGCGTTGATTTGGGGGCGTAGCTGAAGGCAAGCTGCGGCTTGGTGGTTCGCCAATCACAATCACGACCTGGTGATTGCCGGGTGCGATGTCGGCGGGGAGCTGTAAGGTGGCGGTGCCATCTGCGGCAACTCTGACGGTAGTTTCAATGGCTCGCATTGCTTTATCCTGCTGGGTCGAGGGTTGGGTGCAGGAGCCTACAGTGACTCTGAGCTAATTCTAGCGCCAAGATTGTGGATAGTTTGCTAAAGCCTGGGGGGAAATTCGCGTTCTTACAGACAAATTTGCGGGTGTTTTACGGAAAGCTGCCGACAATTGGGGTAGAACAGTGGAAAGCGTTCTGTGATTCCCCATGATTGAACAAATCACGCTGCTGCTGGCAACCCCAATTGCCAAGGCGGTACTCGATAAATTCTATGAAGGTGTCGGTTCGGAGCTGAGCAAGAAGGCAGTCGAGAAGCTGCCGGAGAAGGTGCAGCAGCTTGGCAAGCTAGTCTGGGAGAAATGTCTGCGGGGGAAGCCGGGAACGGAGCAGCTCTTGCAAAGCGCGGCGGCAGGTTCGGCAGCGGATCAGCAAAAGCTGGCTGAATATCTGCATACTGTTTTGGATAAAGACGCGAGCTTGAAGGCAGAAGCGCAAAAGCTGGCGGAAGAAATTCATGTGGAAGTCACCAATAACGACATCCAGGCTAAAAATGTGCAGTATGTGACGGGTCAAGCCCAGGGATTGCAGGTGAATGATCCCAATCATCCTGTGATTCAAGTGCAAGGCAATCCGTCATTTCACTTTGGCGCTACTCCAAACTCCGGTTGACTGGAGTCGTCTGGAGGGGCACAGACAAAGATTAGCACCCCCTACTACATCGCTCCCGGCCTCGGCTCTCGCATCTTTGTCGGTCGAGCGCAAAAGATGCAGGAATTGCACCAACGGCTGCAAGCCTCTGAGCAGCTCGCGATTACTGCCGCGACGGGCATGGGCGGCATTGGCAAAACGGACTTGGCTTGGCACTATGCTTATGATCATCAGGCTGACTATTCCGGCGGTATCTGGTGGCTCTCGGCGGCGCAGCTTGTGCTGAAGGTGCTGGAGTATAGCTTGCTGATGGGGCTGGATATTCCGCCTGAAGATGCGGATGCAGCGGCGAAGGTGCAGTGGTGTTATCAAAAGTGGCTGGAGGCCATCCCGACGGGAGCGAGATTGCTGGTCTGGGATGATGTGGGAGATGCGGAAGCCTATGGGGAACTGCGGCCTTATCTGCCGACTGACGCGCGGTTTCGGCTGCTGATTACCACCAGAGCCAAGCTAGGGCATCCGGTGCAGCGATTGGAGCTAGATGTGCTGGAGCCAGCGGCGGCGCTAGAGCTTTTGGGGCAGCTTGTGGGAGATGAGGCAAGGCTGGTGGCAGAAGCAGAGACGGCCAAAGCGCTTTGCCAATGGTTGGGATATTTGCCGCTGGGCATTGAGCTAGTGGGGCGACATCTGGCGCTGCATCCCAATCTGAAGCTGGCAACCTTGCTCAGTCGGCTAGAAACCCAGAAGCTTAACGCCAGAGCGATGCAGCAGGTGGCTCCAGAGATGCCCTACCGCGATAGCTTGGCCGCAGCCTTTGAGATTAGCTGGCAGGGCTTGAGTGAGGCGGCACAGCAGCTCGGCGGATTGCTGAGTTTGTTTGGGCTGGCTCCGGTCTCGAAAGCGCTGATTGTGGACTGCTTGCCAGAATGGGATGAGGAAGACCTTGAAGATGCTCTGGACTTGGCGCTGGTGGGAAGCTCGCTGCTGACGGTGCTGGAGACGGGCGAATATCTGCTGCATTCGCTGATCCGTGAGTTCTTCGCAGGTAAGCTGCAAGCGTTCTCCACTGCCGAAGCGCTCCAGCGCGGGTTTGTGCTGGCATTGACGGAAGTTGCTAAGACGGTTCCGTATACAGTGACGCTGAATGACCTTGCCCGCACTGAAAACACGATGCTGCACATGGAAGCTGCTGCGCTCTATTCGGCTTTGCTCAGCGATGAAGATTGCTTCTGGCCGCATATTGGCCTTGCCCGACTCTACGAGAGCCAGAGCCTCTGGCAGCAGGCAGAGCAGTGGTCTGGTGACTGCCTGAAGATGACCGAAGCGCGATTTGGCAAGCAGCATCCTGCCATTGCCACAAGCCTCAACAATCTGGCAGGGTTGTACTATTC
>NZ_JAYGHM010000120.1:0-10793 GCF_034931125.1 Rivularia sp. UHCC 0363
AATTATTACCTTTATTTTTTTGGAATACTGGTTATTCTGAGTTCCAACTATTCAATGATAATCAGCGACTTATATCTACAAAGTACAAATGTTTTTCAGGATTGAGTTGGTTATTACAACATCCCGATGTCCCAGGGATATTTGTTTTTGAAGGTGCAATTTCGCCGGATATCTTAACAGGTATGTTGTCCCAGCAAACAGAAATGATGCTGAGTAACTTAGTTTATGACCTAAATGCAAATTCTGTACCAAGATTTCTCATCTGTTTGGAAAATTATGTTGAACTTCCTCACTCGTTAACACCTTTGATTCCCGTATTAGTTAACCCGTTACCAAGTGCGATCGCAATTACAACTTTAGTTCAGGATTTATGCGACTGTAAATTGACAACAAATAGTACACAACAGCTTGAAACTTTAATCCGCACTTGCTTAGGCTTGCCACTTGGTGAATTAGAGATGTTATTGAAGCGTTTATCGAGATTTACCCATACCTTAGAAGAATTGATTGATGGGGTATTAAATTACAAGAAGAGCAAGCTAAAAGGTCAGGGTGTGGAATTTATAAGCGAACCAGATGTACCACAAGCTGCTGGTTTGGATTTATTAGAAGAAATTTTAGAACGTGCTGCGGTATTACTTAAGCCACAAGCGAAACAACACAATCTCAGCTTTCCCAAAGGTATGATTCTTTGGGGACCACCAGGAACGGGTAAATCTTTGAGTGCGAAATTAGCAGCCAAGAAAATGGGTGTTCCAATGGTTGCTGCTGATTGGGCTGGATTAAGAGGTGCGACTGCATACGAATCAAGGAAGAATTTACGAGAGTTTTTACAATTTTGTGATGCTAATGGGGAACATGGTTTAGTCCTCTACTTTGATGACTTCGATAAAGGTTTTGCTGGTTTCGATTCCGACAGTGACGGTGGTGTATCTCGTCAATTAGCAGGAAAGTTACTGACGTGGATGCAAGAAAGAACATCGCAAGTTTTAGTTATGGCAACAGTTAACAGATTGGAGTTTTTACCTCCAGAATTAATACGTCGTTTTGATGAGATTATTTTTGTAGACCTTCCCCATACTGGAGCAAGATATGAAATCTTTAAATTGCATCTAGCGAAATATTTTCCTGGATTGGATTTTTGCGAGAAAGATTGGTTGCGTTTATTGAGAGAAACGAAACTACTGACTCCGGCTGAAATCGCGCTGATGGTGAGGAAAACAGCAGAAGATGCGTTTTATCGAAATACACAGGAATGTTCTGGTGAGGGACTTGGGGAAAAACCTCTAAATGTGACTGTGAGGGACTTTTTAGAAGTGCGATACGCAAAGCGTCAAGCCTCCGGCTTATCGCAATTTACTCCTAGTATGATTCGGGAAGAAGATAAAATTGTGGAGATTCGTAATAAAGCAATTTACGCTCGTCCTGCTGCATCGCCAGATACAAGTCGTTGGGCTAAAGAACCGGAGGTTTTGTTTGGAAATTGAGAAGTCATGATACCACCTTTGCCCACAAGGGTTCCCAGAGAATAGGGACTACCCGCACAGATGATCGCAGTTTATTCCCAGCATAATTCGTGAGGAAGATAAAATCGTCGAGATTCGTACATACCTTGGTCAAATTATGAGGGTTCAACGGCTGTAGAAGCATTGTGAATACGACCAAGAGAAGTAAGCTTGGCAAAAATCTGCGCTAATAAAATAGGCTCTGGTTGTTGCGGAAGCATTTTTAACATTTCCCGAACTTAAAATCAACAATACCAGAGCCAGGATTATCTTCACGAAACTAAGCTAGAAGTTGAAAGGGCTGGGCTAAGGAACCGGAGGTTTTATTTCGCCATAAGTCGATCGCGGAAAAAAGGACGAAATAACTCGCAGGCAAGACTAACTTTTTTACCATGTAGATGTACTAACCCCATCTTACACAACTGTTCGGCTTGCACAGCCTCGCAATCTACAGGACTCGATTGCTTGACGATTTCTGTAAAGGATGGTACTAAATTGGGATAGGGTTGCAGATTCCACCATTGCTGTTCGAGATGCTCTGCATAGATATTTCTAACAGTCACAGAATTTTCTAACAGTTGTTCCAGGGTTATAGTTTGCTGCTGAAGATAATAAAAAGCCAACTGCAAGCGATAGGGATGTCCTCCCAGAAGGGTAATTAATTGCTCGATTTGTTGTGCTGTCATATCCTCTCCCCATCGATTTGCCAATTCTTGCACTTGAGATTGGGTAAACTCCGGTAAATCGATTGCCAATCCTGTATTCAAGAGGGATTTATCGATCAAAGCAGGCATCTGAATTTCGGTGGAATGAACCGTCACCAGTCGGAGGTTTTGCCAAAGATTGCTTTCTCCTACCCTTGCTTTCGCTCGCTCAGACCAAGTTCGCAAAAGTCGCAGAAATTCACGAGCAATGTCTGGGTAAGCAAAAAGCTGGTTGAGTTCATCAATCGCAATCACCACAGGACAATTCTTCCTGGGAGAGTCTGCGCGATCGAGGTTAGCTAAAATAACATTCTCGAAGTAGTCAGTAGTGTTCGATTTGCTACCCAAGCTGTTGTGATAAAAAGATGCGATCGCCCAAAGGGCGATCGCATCTGGTAAGTCTAGCTGCTTGCTGACTCTGGCGCAAAACCATTTTAGGAAGTGTTCTAGGTTCTGTAAAATCTCACCGTCGGCAAGTTGTAAATTAAGAGAAACGGTTTTATGTCCGAGAGTGTTAGCGTAAGCCAGGATGCGGGTCATTAGGGAGGTTTTGCCCATTTGCTTGGGAGCGCGGATGTTGAGCATAGCACCGGGTTGCTGGATGGCTTCGTAACAAAGAGATTCGACGATAGGACGGTCAATGTAAAAGACTGAATCCAGGGGTATTTGCCCTCCCGGTAAGGTTGAAGCACGAAATTGCTGATTGTCTTGCGCTTGTTCCATTCTGTGGGTTTGAGGGGAATTGGTGCGAGAATTGCAAACTGATTCGATGGGACAGATGATTTCATTCATGGACATTAAGCCAATCTCGGCAATATTGTCTTTATCAGGCTCCAGGTAGAGATAATCGTCCTTTAACAACGTTAGATTAAAGGCATTGAAGCAGCATTCCAAGGTTCGCTTATCGACTCCTACTGAAGCATTAAAGACTTTGCTGAGGGTATTGGCAGTTAAATTTGTTTTCTCACTCAGGTCTTCGAGAGTATATCGCTTAAAGTTTTGCTGAATTTCTACCTCCGCTTTTGCCTGATTGAGTTTTTTGAAGCCTTGGGCAGTTAAAGTCGCACCCCGCCGCCGTAGTTGATTTTTTGATTGTAATTGCATTTTTAACTGTAAATCCAAGTATAAAAATGTGGTCAGTAATCCACTTAGTCAGGACTTACGCTATTGTCACAATGCTAACTTGGTGCGTGACACAGAAGAAGCTTATTATTACGTTAAAAATTATTCAAAGTGTCACACACACCCGTTGCAACAAAAATGTGCCAGTTGCGTAAGTCCTATTAGTAATATGGGTGGATACTGTTATTACTTATGCACTTTACAAGTTTATGCAGCATAGTTATAAATTTTACAAATACAATTCCAAAAAGTTTATTTTAAATAAGCCTAAACTTGACAAATACAGGAAAATCCTATATTGTCAATAGTTCTAAATACATAAATATATCAGCTTTAAATTGAAGTTTTCTCTGGGAAAGATAAACGTAAGCATAATTCTTAACTTGGGTTTTTTTCCAAAGTTAAGAATTACGTTAACTAATAGTTGCGAAGCACTTAAATTTTCGGTGACTGAAACCAATATGAGGAATGAGTTTGGGAAAATGCTAGCACTAAATCCTTAACTTTTTTCTTAAAGTTGCAAACTTTGGTGGTTTTTGAGGCAGGAAATCCACATGATTGAGTTGTAAGCAGGCTTAAGTAACCATAAGTAAGCTCGAACTCAAGTTGAATCAAGCTTTTGTTGAACTTTACATTCTGTTACATAGTTCGGTTTATTCCCACTCACCTACTTACTTCAGTCAATCAACCAATGTTAAGCGTATTGACCTCAATTGCAAAGTACAAAGTACAAAGCAAGTTGAAAACTCAATTATTTAAGGAGAAAAACAATGGCTAGAATACAAGTATATGCGGATGCAGATTTTAACGGAGATGATTCTACTTTTGACCGAACTATACCAGATATCGGAACTTTTTTGAACGACAAAATTACATCAGCTAGGGTATATGAAGGTAGATGGGAACTTTGGGAGCATCCTGACTTTCACGGTCGTATGGTAGTACTTGAACCAGGTGAATATCCTAATATTGCAATATACCCTGGTGGTCTCAGTAACGATACTATCTCTTCAGTTAGAATTGTTTAACTCATCTGAGTAAACTACACCACCCGGATTTCTCACAACATTTTCAAAGCCCTACAAAATATAGGTTTCTACATTTAGCACTGTACTAAAATTACCTGGACAAAATGTCCAAAACATAGTCTGCTAAAGATTATGGTGAGACCCATCTGAAGGCTTGTGAGAAATCCGGAACCAAACCATTCAAGATTAGTGCGATCGCAATCTCCCCTAGGTTGAGGAGTCACTGCGTTGCGAGGGGAACCCTCGTTATAGCAAGTGACGTTGAAGGCTTTGCGTAACCCAACATATGATATTGGAAAAATGAAGATTCTTTAAATCACAAAAATGTATAAATTCAACGATTAAAAGAAGCTTTAAACAAGTTATAAAATGTCGGGTTACAACGCAAATCTAAATTTTTCATATCACTGCAAATATCTCTTGTGCGTTTCCACCCAACCTACAAGACTACTCGAAACCATGAATTAAACCTGAAACAATAAGGAGAAAAAACATGACTGATATTACCTCAGTTAGTCAACTGAAAGATGTCCAACCTACCGACTGGTACTTCAAGCATTTGCAATCTCTAATCGAAAAGTTTGGTATCAGTGTGTGCTGTCCAGACGGAATGTTTAACGCGAATGAACCTCTGTCGAGAGCTGAAGCCGTTTCGCTTCTGAATCAAGGATTAGAGCGAGTCGTAGAAGTGATCGCAAGTTCAACTTCAGAGGCAAAGTAGTGCGATCGCAATACAAGCGTAGCGACTGTATTGACAGTGCGATCGCTCCTGATAGTGATGAGTGTACTATTTTTTTCGTACAAGTGCGATAATATTGATTTAGTCAGTTATTGGATCGGGAGCGATTATACCTACAACGTTCAACATAAACGAAACCTCTATTTAAGCAACAGCAAACTCAGTTAACTTACGAGATTCTGGATCGTGGAAAGCTAAAACAATATCCTCTTTCGGTACATCTTCCCTTAATAACTCAGTAGCAATACCTTCCTCCGTCCAATCTTCCTCAATATAAATCTTCTCGTTTTTAATGCGAATATGAACTTGAATATTTCTAATTTTTTTCTTTCCTTCCCAACCCATAAACAGCCAAAAATATTGGTCGTGTACCTCGTCAAAAACAATACAACTTTCTCGATCTAAATTGGCTGAACCAGAAACCCATTCATGATATTCTGTTAATATTTTTTTTATATCATTACGATATTTTTCTAATTTATCCATTGCAAAATTTCCTCCTGTTCCATATCAACAATAATTAAAAGTAATTTATTTATTTTAGTAATATCTTGAATTGAATCTCGTTTAAAGAAGTTTTCGTAAATACTATCCTTAATCGCTAGATAAATCTGATATTCTGGTTCCGTAAAATTGATTAAATTTCGATATAAAATATATTGTCCTAAAGCCATCTCAAAATCTCTCATTGGTGAGGGGCTTAAAAAGCTTTTAATTTCCACAACAATTTTGCGTCCATTTTGTTCAGCAGCAAAAGGTTTTTCTACTGCTAAATCAGCAAATAATTCAGCATCTTTGTATTTAATTTTATAAGGGTCGGCTAAAATGCTCCAACCGTCTTTAATTAAAGCATTTTTAACTGCATTGTGGTAAACATCTCTTGCTGGCATTATCCTCCTTGGAATTTACATAATCATTTTAAACCAAAATTTTTATGTTCGATCGCCCGATCTTGTAGAAATTGACAACTAGTTCCCGCAGCCAATTTAACGAAATACGCATGAATGTTTTACTTATGCGAATAGCACTTTATATATTAATGCACAGTCTATTCTAGAGCTATTTGTGGTGAGATATATACAATTTTATCTCGACTTTGTGAAAGCGATCGCGATTCATCACATCCAGATAAAATTACGCAATAGAGAAAATACAAAATCTCAATTCCGGCATTTATCACAGATTATGCGATTGCTTGCGTGCGATCGCTATTTTTGATTGAAGGAAGGCGATCGTTTTTTCTTATGGGTTATAGTGCGATCGCAATACAAGCGTAGCGACTGTATTGACAGTGCGATCGCACCTTTTCAAATCACCACAATTCAAGCAATTTTGGTAAAACTCGATACTCTTACAAATGCGATCGCAATGACGAGAGTATCACATTCCCCTAAAGACACCTTGGAGTTAATATAACAATATTGATATACTTGAGGTGTATAGTGCCGAAAACACACATTATCTTCTATCAAGATGAGGATGGAGAAGTACCAGTTTTAGAATGGCTTAAGCAACTTCTTAAGAAAAATCGGAAAGGTTACGCGAATTGTATTGTTAAAATCAAACTACTTGCTGAAAGTGGTTATGAACTCCGTCGTCCAGCAGCAGACTATTTACGGGATGATATTTACGAACTTCGAGCAAAGCGCGAACATATACAGTATCGTATTCTATATTTTTTTCACGGACAAAATATCGCAATTCTGGCTCATGCCATTATAAAGGAAGAATCAGCAGTACCGGATATTGATATTGAACGAGCGATAAAGCGAAAAAACTTATTTGTTGAAAATCCAGAAGTTCATACTTATCAAGAGGAAGATGAAAATGAAGAAAACTAACGATGCAATCAAAATAATTAATAATATAAATCTTCGCGATCAAGAGCTTCAAGAAATGGTAGTAGAAGCTTCGATAAATGCAGAAGTTGCACAACTCATTTATGAAGCAAGAATAAAAGCTGGATTAACACAGAAAGAACTTGCTGATTTAATTGGTACAAAGCAACCCGTAATTGCGCGACTCGAAGATGCCGATTATGAGGGACATTCTCTTTCCATGCTACAAAAAATTGCCCATGCACTCAACAAACGGGTAGAAATTTCTCTCGCACCAATGGAACAATGAAATACAGAGTCGTTATGCGATTCCTGGGAATGCGATAAGCGGAGCTTAATGCAATCAATGCATATCGCACCTCTAAAACCTCAGTGCGCGCAATACAAGCGTAGGTTGGGTGTCAGCGAGTGCGTAACCCAACATATTATATTGGGAAAATAAAGATTCTTTAAATCACAAAAATATCTAAATTCAACGATTAATAGAAGCTTCCAACCAGTTATAAAATGTTGGGTTACAACGCAAATCTAGATTTTTCATATCGCTGCAAATATCTCTTGTGCGTTTCTACCCAACCTACAAGAGATTACTAAGGAAAATTTTCAAATTGGCTACAACACAAAAAAAATGATTTATTTTCTGATATAATTATTTGTATCAATTGGATATAGTTGACATTTTTATAATGGAGATGTGACTTGCCTTAAAAATTTTACTAACATTCCATTATATAAAAAATGAAGTTTAAATTCAAAACAATAAATTAATCATCCCACGAAACCAAGAATTTTTTCTCAAAATCCGAAAAATTGTCACAAAAAGAAACATTAGTCATATTCAATGTAAAGTATGACGTAATGTTTAACTACTATACATGAATCACACATAATTTCTTGGAATCAGTCGATAAAAACCCGTCTTTTTTGCGCTTTTTACGGAATTCAGAGAATATGACGCGGCAATTTTTACTTAGGAATTGGTGTAATTGTATTTTGATATGCATTATTGCATACGGAAGCGTAACGCACTCTATAAACCCAAACAAAGCGTTTATAACTGATTATTTTTCCAGTAACTCAAAGAACGTTTCTTTATCAATACCAATATCTTGAATCATACCCATTAAAGTCCCTTGTTTTAGGTCTTTTCCCGAATGAATCGGAACCACAACCCTTTGTCCATGACTATTTTTATAAATAGCATGACTACCCTTTTGACGGTCAAAATAAAAACCTAATTTTTCGATTACTTTGATAAATTATGAAAGCTTTAACACTGGGAAAATTACTCATGCTAAGATACTTAGTGGCTTAACAATTAAATTTTCTTTAGGAATTGACAGATTCTCAGCCTTTAAGCTTTCAATATATAATTCAATAGCTTCTGTGATATTATCGATGGCTTCTTCAAAAGAATCTCCTTGAGAATGACAGCCTTTTAGGATAGGGCAAAAAGCATGATAACCTCCATCTGATTCTTTTTCTAGAAGAACTGTGTAATTGTAAATTTGTTTATTGTTGTCCATATATTTCCATCTTGTTTACGATTTATCTACTTTTAACTTAGGACTAATACCATAATAAAGGCTTTTAGGTGATATTGGTTAAATAGTGCGATACGCTTCCAGCGTTAAGCGAAGCTTATCGCAATCTCCTGTAGGTTGGGTGTCAGCGAGTGCGTAACCCAACATAATTATATTGGGAAAATAAAGATTCTTTAAATCACAAAAATGTATAAATTCAACGATTAAGAGAAGCTTCAAACAAGTTATAAAATGTTGGGTTACAACGCAAATTTAGATTTTTCATATCGCTGCAAATATCTCTTGTGCGTTTCCATCCAACCTACAAGACTGGGTTACGAATCACACTAATCCTCAATGAGAAGATTTTCAAAAGGATAGTTCTGTTTCCAACGATAGGTATTAAAGTCACGTTTATCCACTGAAAAAATGCGTCCATGTCCTAAGTGTTCAGCTAAAATTACAAGAGAAACATCAGCTAAATCCATTGGAAGGTCGGCATATTTTTCCATCAGTTGGGTAATGCGAGAAATATGATGAATTTCTAAATTGAAAACTGTAAACAATTCTTGGTTAAGACTATTTATAAATGCAGTTTGGGCTTTGACTCCTTTACGTGTTAGCAAAAGATAGCAGGTTTCTGTAACAACACACCAGGTAGTAATCAAGGTCTCATTTGTATTGTTTTAGAGTTTGTTTTGCTCTTTGGTGGTAAGTGTCTTTTTGATCGATAAGAGCTAACCAAAATCCAGTATCAACTATGATCGTATTTGGTAACTAATGTATTAGCCAGAATTTCTTTATAGCTAGTAGATAAATTTTCTTCTACAGAACAACAGCTAATCAATCCAGTTTCTTCAAACTTTTCATAAAGACTTTTTTCTTCACCATGATTTTCTGGTTCTGGTTTTGGATAACATTTTTTGAGTAGCTTAAATATTGTCCAATAATAAGATTTGAGCTTCTTCTGGTAACGTATTAATATCTTCGTATATCTGTTCAAATTCAGGCATTCTAATTAACTCCTAAACTTGCGTATTTTTTTCGCTGCCTATTTCATTGTAGCCTAAGCAGTGCGATCACCGAAGGCGGGGCTTCGCCCATCGCTATAAAAATAGCCACTGTATTGAAAGTAAAGTGCAATCGCAGTTTATTCCCAGCATGATTCATGAGGAAGATAAAATCGTCGAGATTCGCAATAAAGCAATTTACGCTCGTCCTGCTGCGTCGCCAGATACAAGTCGTTGGGCTAAAGAACCGGAGGTTTTGTTTGGAAATTGAAAAACGTTAAATAGGAGTACTCTAAAACTAAGTACCCCTTCAGCTAATTTGATCGGTTTTATTGTTGAGTATTTTTCCTCACTGTTTCTATATTCAGTTCAAGAAATTCTGCAATTTCCTCAGTATTTAAACCTAGTTTAATGAGTTTAGGAATTGTCTCCAATTTATTCTCTAGCACACCTTCTTCTTTAGCTTCTTGGTAAACTCTACTTGTCTTCAAAGAATCTAAATTCAACATAGCTTCGATTTCCTCCATACTCAAAGTTGAAAACTTATCAATCACCCTCCGGGTTCGCCAGTCGCTACAACGGCTGTGTTCCCCCGCAACGCGCAGGCTCACCACCGCCTTTATAAATTCTAGAACCTTTTCCTCTAAACTTTTGTTTGTTGTTTAGTAATAATGTACTCAATGATTAATAAAATTATAAGTTTAAGTCTATTTGTGGTTTATTGAAATGTTTATGATTATCTTATCAAAGGGAGATTTAATTCATTCATCACAATGAGTGCGATTGAAGATATTACTATTGTGATAAATACATTTACGTCAATAGTCAAGCACATTCCTAACGATAAATGACTGAAAATAAGAAAAAATATCTCAACATAGATAAATGAAGATTAGTCAATTTATCGCTTTAAAATTTATTCCTATTGTATTAGCTTCCGTTACTATTTATTCAAGCTCATCTTCAGCACAGAGCCAAACTAATCTACCTACTCGCACTCTGCCTTCAAAAGAAGGGAATTTTATATTGCTACCTGATTGGCAAAGAATTTCATTTAACCAAATGCCAGCAATACAAAACGGTGGTTCAATGAAAGTTAACGGATTATCACGAGCATGGAACGCTGGAGATACTCCAGATAAATATTTAACTTTAGGCGATATTGATGAAGCATTGAAACCTCAATTCTTTAGTATTAGGAATATCACTAATGAGAATAACCTGAAAAACTTTTCTTTAGAAAGCTTCCCATTATTAGGAGAACAAACTGTTCAAAATTTAGTAGAACTAATACCAAACTTAGGACAAACTAATGCAGCTAAAA
>NZ_JAYGHM010000121.1:0-10655 GCF_034931125.1 Rivularia sp. UHCC 0363
ACTGTGGTACCAAATTTTTAAAACAAGTAAACTGTGCATCAAACAGCAGTTTTATAGTTCCCGTCGATCCACCCCTGTTTTTGGCAACAATTAACTCTGCAATACCTCTATCAACCGTATCGTGGTGGTAATATTCATCACGATACAGCAGCAATACTAAATCCGAATCTTCCTCAATTCGCCCCGATTCTCTTAAATCTGACATCAAAGGACGTTTGTTATTTCTACTTTCCACACCACGATTTAACTGCGACAAAATAACAACAGTTGTGTTACATTCTCGTGCTAATTGCTTTAATCCTCTGGTGATTTTTCCAATTTGAAAAGCCAGATTAAAACTATCACCATCCGTCCCTTCCATTAATTGCAAATAGTCAATCCCAATCATGCCAATGCGATTATTTTCTGCAATCAATCGTTTAACTTTTGTACGAATTGAATTAATAGTTAACATCGGTGAATCATCGATATAAATCGGTAATTCGCTTAATCTACTAATCGATTGCGCTAAAGGTTCCCATTGGTTTTTACTAACAAAGCCGTTTTGTAAATAGCTTGATTCAATGGGCATATCAGTCGATAAAAACCGATCTCCCCATTCCTCCTTATCCATCTCAAGACTAAAAATTACAGTTGGCATCTGTTGATGTCGCGAAATATTAAAAGCTAAATTACCTAAAAAAGATGATTTACCCATCGCCGGACGACCAGCAATTGTGATTAATTTTCCCGGCTTAAATCCTCCTATCACCGCATCTAAGTCATAAAATCCAGTGTTAACACCCCTACCCGTACTTTTTTCTTCAATGCGTTCAAAAGCATTTATCAAGATGGATGATAAGGGGGTTGGTTCGGAGGATGATGCAAAAGCGCTGTTATTTACCTCTAGAACCTTTGAAAAGGCTATGGATAGCTGTTTACCTATTTCTTCGGTTTGGTCGTGCGCTAGGGCGTAAATTTCTCCGCTGGCTTTGATTAATTGCCGTCGGTGGTATTTATCCATCACCAATTGAGCCAAGGCATCGATGTTAACTGCCGATACCGTCCGGTCTACCAGGGACGCTAATTGGTTCCTACCACCAATTTTTGCAAGTTGATTGCGATCGGAGAGCCAGTTAATAACTGCGAGCATATCCGTAGGCTTACCTGAGTTATCAAGTTCCAACACAGCAGTGTAAATATCGCGGTGGATGCCTAGATAAAAAGCTTCACACGCGAGTATGTCTTTAACTCTTGCGATCGCGCCTGGGTCGAGCAAGATACCGCCTAAAATTGCTTGCTCTGCTTCGATATTTTGAGGAGGCAGCTTGTTAATACTCGCAAAACTAAGATTTTCAGACATAGTTCTCCTCAAGAATTGGATTTTTTGCTAAAAGTTCGCGCACGTCCACACGAGCAGATTTCGCCCAATTAAACCAGCATTCGTAAAAATCGTCGTTTAAAAATTGCCGTAAATTAGTATCGTCTGTGCGTTCGGTGGCACTTTTAACGACAATCTGTAGTTGCCCGAACCACATTTGGTGCTGCGGCTCACTGAAAGCCTCAAAATTGTATTTACCCTTTGGGTTTTGCGTTTCGAGCCACTGTCGGCGTAATTCTTCAAAGTTAGCTTCAATCCACTTCATCGGTAGTTGTGGAGGTTTTGGCAATGAAGCTGTTTTATTTTTAGAAAATTGCCAAAAATTCTCTCTCTCGCCTTCTGAGAGAGTCTGTATAAAGTCTGAATAAGTCTGAGGGGAAATGAAACCCTTGTCAGGCAAGGATTCTAGCTCTCGATTTGGACAATTCTGTCCAAAATTGGACAAATTTGTCCGGAGTTGGACAAATCTGTCATCATTTGGACAAAATTGTCCAGGGTTGGACAAATCTGTCATTTTCTTTTTTCCAGAGGATTTACTTGTCTTTTTCTGCTGACAAAGCTCTTTTGCTTTTTTACCTGCTAAATTTTGTCCGCGCACTAAAACAGGTTCCCAAAAATAAAGTTCTAGTTCTTCTAAACGAGAAAGCGAGCGTTTGATTTGTCTGAAGCTTACTCCTATGACTTCGGCTATCTCCGGAATTTTCGGTAGTTCAATCATCTTGTCACCGAAAGGGTCTACCATTTGCAAATAAGACCATAATGCCCAATCAGCAGCAGTCAATTTACTGCGAATAGCTTTAATAGCCATTGAATTTGGAGTTTGATAAAAACCATTTGGCTCCACACTCGAAATTGCGCTATCATTCATAGCTGTTTGTTGTATTTGTGTCATACATCTAGAATTATTTGATTTACTTGAAGGCAGTCCCAATGAAAAAGATTAGTTTTCCATAAAAGTCCCCTGCCCTCTGCCTTTTTGCTAGAATCCACTTACATATTTAGATTCAATCAAATACTCGTCCAAATATTTTTGACCAATTATTGTAAGTGGATTACCTTCACCCGATTCGTTAAGTGATTTCCAAAAAGCCGTAACAATTGAGATTTCAATCATATCTGTCACGGAGCGGTTAGGCATTTGAACTCGAATCGGCTCAACTCCCATCTTTCGCATAAATTGGCGAGCAGTGTAAGATGGTTTTTTCACCGAAACCGCCATTTGACGAGTCGTAATTGCAGTGTCTCCGGTTACTAATTTGTAAGCAATTACTCGGAATAATTTATGCTTGATTTTAATCCGCTCGACAGCTACCAAATAATCTCCGTCGGTCAGATATTTTTTAGAGAACAATTGGACATTTTTTGTCATCTTTATTCACGCGAAAAATTCATCACCATTAGTAGTGATTATTAACGCGCTCTCCATATTAAAGGACAAAGTATGGGATAGACAATCCGGATGAGCGACTAGAAGCGGTCAGGGGTTTGTATCCCGCAACTTCATAAGTTTCTGCCAAAACTGATTGCTTCGCGTTCAGATTTTTGTTACTAACATCGAACTTTTCTCTGGGTAGTTGTCTGTACAAAAATTCGCAGATATAGATGCACGGAGGATGAATAAAAAATATGTAGATCGAAGCTAATTTGATACGCGAGCAAAACTTGAATATTCCGGATTCGATGTTCTTACTCATCATAAGTGATAGAAAAAAAATCCGGCAAAATTAATCAACCAAATTATTTTAATATTATGTAGTCCAATCGTTTTTCTTTATACAAAGCAATTCATGAATAAATATATTAATTGATACACAGTCTATATAGAAAATCTATATTTTCTATACTTGTATAAAAATAGTATATTCATGAGTATTACAAGTCGCCAAATCTCTAATAAAGCAAGAGAAATCAAATGAGAAGGAAACTCTTAACTACATTTTTTATTTAATTAGATAAAAATAAGGCAAATACTGAGAATATTTCTTATTTATATTAGATTTGATGGGCAGGTTGATCTAATTGAGGACAATAATACGAGTAATATAGAAAACTTCGGTGACAGTTAATAAACTTGCACAATAGTTATAAATACTGGAATTAAAAGTTAATATTTTACTTTTTACGGCATTTTGCCGACATCAACTATCTGCTTACTTGCTATATATTAACTGTATTTGAATTTTAAATGGTTAACATAGAGTTGTCTTTTCTACCAAGCCTCTTCGTGAGCAGGGCTAACCAATTCTATTTCCTTGCCTTCTACTTGATTGATTGATTGTACTGAATGTTCCCCACTTACTAAAAGCTGCTCTGCAATTCGTTCTCTCAAATCTATAGCTTCCTCTAAGTGACTAAGTGGGACTTGAGGCGATCGCATAATTAACCTTGGATAAACCTGTTGGAACCAAAGTTGTTCGCTTCTATTTATTCGCTCTATATCTAATTTGGGGATGGGAATAGTTATAGGATAAGGAATCGAACCTTCATTTCCAGAGGTATAACCAGGATTCGTAATCACACATTTGCCGATTGGAAAGCGCATGATTTCATCTGCGGTAAGAATCGGCATTGTCTGTAAATTATCCGTCCAAGTTACCGTTCGTCCTTCCTTAGAATCGCTGATAGATTTATTTTTAACGATAAATTCCTTGTGTCCGTAAGACTGGGAAAATTTATCCGCAGTTGAGTAATTTGCTGGGTTGTAGAGAATTTTAGTGCTGCAAGCGCTGATTATAGCGGTTGCTAAATTATCACCGTATGCGTTCGCTAGTTGTTCTTTCATATTGGACACCTAATACAAAACAAGCTCCGTTACTTCTGTACTCATTAATCCACTGGGGTAATGCTTTGAGGTAAAGTGATGGCAGTTCATCGATAAATATTCCTAGCGGGTCTTTCCTTTGCGTACATAAATTGCTCACAATGGTCATGTGCAATGCTGCCGCAAGCAATGGTCCGACAACATCGCGTCTGGGGTCATCTAATTTGAATATCAGGATTTGCTTTCCCGATAATTTAGTAGAAATAGTACTTTTACCGATGAAAGAAGAAAGAAGCGATCGCTGGATAAAAGCAGAAAATATACCTACTGTGGTTGTGTCTATACTCGCAATAGTTTTCTCGCTGTCTTTTGCTTTAAGATATTGTTGAAACGAAGCAGCAACCCAACGAGAAATCGTACCTGCTTCCACTGCTGCGTGTAACTTGTTGATAAAATCATCGATGGACTGGATGCAGTAAACGGTGGCTAAATCCGGACAGTCGCTACCTTTGGCTAATTGGATTAGTGCTTTAGCTAATAAATCGGCTGCTTTTGAGAAAAACTCATCACCTTTACCGCTACCACCAGCATTTGCGTTTATTACTTGAGCAATTTGTGCCGCGCTCACCGCATCTTCCTGATTCTCCATAAAATCGAGTGGGTTAATTACTTCGCTGTATGGTTCCCCAGGAGCAAATATTCGCACGTCGTAACCGTAGCGTGCAGCTAGCGGTGCAAGTAGTTTCATCTGGTCGCCTTTTTTGTCGTAGACAATTAGGGGAAAACCCTGCATCATACAGCTTTCTGCCATACGGTCAATTGTGCCGAAAGTTTTACCGGAACCGGGAGCGCCAAGAACAAGGGTAGAACGTTCCGCATGAGGAATCCAAACAGTTGGTGATGCTCCAAAAAAAGTTTGAAATGATGCACCAAATTTTCTGAATCTACCAGAAAACCAGTAGCGGGGTGAACCACACCAGAAAGTTACTTTATTGTGAAAGCGTTCTTCAATTTGCTTGAGAGCGAGGTTAGTTGCTGCTAATTTTTCACTTATTCCTACTACTCTTCCAGTAGATATTTTGCCTTTTTTATTACCAGAAAATTGACTTAGTAAAATTAAAAATACTAAAATCCCTATCATTGCTAAACCTTCGGGATTAACGAAGGTTTTAAATAGTCCGTTGATGTCAAAACCGGATAAAATCCCGTTTGATTTTTGTTCGGTAACAGTTTTGTATTTGGTATTTGGTGAATATAAAAAATACTGCTTCATCTTAAAAGTTAAAGCCTATCTTTGAGAAATAAAGTTGTAAAAAGTACGAAAATTCCTAAGCCTAAGTTAAAGTAGCCTAAAAAGCGCACAATTTTAGAAGATGGATTGGTAGAATCATTGATCGAGAATAAGTATTTTATGGTCAATCTCCTATAAAAACAGGCGCATTAATTTTATAAGTAAAAAATGGAATGGGACCAATAAAATATGGTGTTGCACCACAGGCATTTCTGAAGCGAAAGAATAAAGCGGTGTCAACAGTATCGGTTTTCTCGTCGGGTTCCATTACTGCTACTTTAAAAGCGCTTCCATAAGGCAATCTTCCCGTAGGTTCCTTACCTCCATTTACCGATTTCAAGCAACCCCAACCACCTTCTACCTTTTGATATTTTCCGCTAATCCAAGAACTTCCTTCAAATTTACCTCTTATGTTACGTCCTGAATTTTCTAAATCATCAAGTTCAATATTTGGACAATTTTCTCCTTCACAGGGAACAGAAAAGCCTGCTACATCCGAACCAGATACCGTGCGTTGACGACGTTTTTCAGCACGACCCCAAATGAAATCAATTCTGGCAACCTTATTACCTGATTCGGTTAAGGGAAGGGGGAAAGAAGCTAAAGGAACATCGCTTAATCCTGGAATATCTTTAACTAAAGCGTTTTCCCAACCTTTAAAATTCGATAGTTGTACTGCATTAAGGTTGGGGATGTCAGAAATTGTGTATGTTGATAAGTCAACTTGATTGAGTTTTAGCTTTCTTAAAGCTGGATTTTGGGATAAGAGATTTGATAGAGTTGTGCTGGTATTAATTTGAGGAGATTCGGCTTTTAATAGTGCAGCAATGGGTGGTATTTCCTCTGTATTATTTTGTCCTAAGTTTGGTACTACTTCTGCCAAATGTTGAAGGCTTTGCTCTCCTAACAGTCGAAAATCTTCTAAGGTCGAAGTGTTTAAATCTGGATAATTGGAAACACTTACAATATTATTAAGACTGAATAGCTGGGGCTTTAATGCTTCATCAATATCGCCTAAAGTTAAATATTTATCTGGAGTATCCCCGGCATTCCATTTACGAGCTAATCCGTTAACTTTTATTAAACCACTTTTTTGGATTGGTGGCATTTGGTTAAATGAGATTGTTTGCCAGTCAGGTAGTAATACAAGATTTCCTTCTTCTGAAGTAACTATGCGCGTAAGTAAATTAGTTTGGCTTTGCGCTAAAGATGACGAAACATAAATGGTAAAGGAAGCTAGTAAAATAGGAAAAACTTTTAAAGCGATAAATTGACCAATCTTCATTAATCTATGTTGAGATATTTACTTTTATTCTCAAACAATTTTTAGAATGAAAGTGATTGACTATTGACGTAAATATGTTTATTACAAAAGTGATATTTTTAATATTCAAGCTATCTCCCTTTAATAAATCACATTTTTATTACAAAACTATTGACCAGCTTGTATGTTTAATACAATGAAAGCTCCTATTACAGAATAACCTGTAACTATACATACCTTAACTAAGTCTAATAATTGGTAAGTTTTTAATGGACAATTTAATTTTTTAAGAATCGGAGGAATATGGTGACCTATCCACTCTGCACCCTTCGGGTTCGCCAGCATTTCCTTCGGAGACGACGGGACGGAAACCGACACCGCCGACTGGACTCACCGCGTCACACGTTTTAAACTAAATATTTATACCTCAACCTATTAGACATCTCCAAAAATTGTCAAAGGTAGGCTGTGGCTAGCTAATAAGATATAAGTGCAAGCATCACAAACTGGCTGGTTTATACGATAAAATAGGTGTTTGAGATATTTATTGATAGAAACAAGGCAAAAAGTAAATATGTTATCTTTTTTATTTTTTTATAAGTGTAGATATGGCGGTCGCACTCGTTTTCACAAAATCGCGTTGCTTCCAGTTGATAATGATTAAGACATATACATTCATTAAATGCATTTTTGATTAAAAAGGATTCTGACAATAAAAATGTTGAGAGTAATTAGAGTCAAATCCTTTTTCCCAAGGAAATAATCCTTGTGTGTCAGGAATAATTGCTTGAAAAACCAGAAGCTCAGGAGAGCGTTTTGCAAACCAATCAGCAAAAGTGGTAATATCTACGATATTTTCGCTAGTCACTGGTTTTAAGATAACTTGACTTTTACCTTCAAATATTTGAATGACCTTTCCTAATTTAATATTTTCTCCATTTTTCATCAAATTAAAGATACAATTTATCACTACAGATGCTTGTTTTGGATGAAAGCCATTTATGAGTATTTCTGGTAGTCCTAAAGCAGATGCACCAACAGAATAACAAGTTACATCATTATCTTCATCATCGAAAACATTAATATGAATACCTGTTTTTCGGATATTTCCCCATATTAAACGTCCTAAATTTTCCCACATCTTATGACCTAGAGAAGAACGCATGTCATCTTCTTGTAGCGTCATAATATTTCGTATTATTACTTCGTCTAATTCTGCACCTCTTAAATCAGTTCCTTGTAAATTAGTTCCACTTAAATTTGTATTTATCAAGTTAGAGTCACTTAAATCAGCATTAGTTAAATCAGCATCTTGAAGATTTGCTCCATTTAGATTTGCTCCTCTGAGGTTAACAGCATTTAATTTTGCACCTTTCAAACTCGCATTTTTAAAATTGCGTTCTCCTAAATTATATAAATCTAAAATATTTGTATTCTCAGCAAATTTATTAATTTTGGTAGATTTTTTAGTTGTTTCGGTTGGTGTTGGATTAGCTAAAGTCCTTTTATCAAGCTCCATTAGAACATTAAATATTTCTTTGGATAATTCTTCAGTTGTTTTATTTTCATCCTCTTTTCGATTTAAACTCTCACTATGGCTCATTTTTTGAACGTCTTTGAAAATCCAGTATTTCATATGTCCTAAAGCATGACTGTCCCAACCTTCTGGACTATTACGCCATTCTTCTTGACGATGTGATTTAACTTTATGACCTAAACGAGAAGTAAATAAATCAAACAATTCTTTAACAGTAATTTCCATTGTTGAGACACTTTTTAATAAGAAAAAGACAACTTGTATATTTTTAGTTTAACAATTACAATTTGAGCAACAACAGTAATATCACTTAATAATTTATATTAAGCAATGCGAAAATATCTATAGTTAAATCACTTAATAATACCAGAGAAAGGCCCAAGCATCTATAAATTCCTAGCACCGGAAATCAAACAAAGAGGTTTTCGTTTAGATGGCTTACTTTTAATTCCCGAAAATCACCCGTCGGAGCCAATCTATTTTTTAGAGGCTCATTCCTACAAAGACGATAATTTTTACAATCAACTTGCTGGGAAAATTGTTCTTTATTTAACAAGCGTATCAACCACCAAACGAAGAATGGTATGCCATAGTTATCTATGATGTAAAAAGTAGTGAAGGCAATTTTCCTGGATACTTGAGTTTTTTATTGCCACACTTATTTTCAACTTTGAGTATGGAGGAAATTGAAGCCATGTTAAATTTAGATTCTTTGAAGACAAGTAGAGTTTACCAAGAAGCTAAAGAAGAAGGTTCCCTGGAGACAAAATTAAAAACTATTCCCAGGCTAATCAAACTAGGGTTAACTGTTGAACAAATTGCAGAATCTCTCGATTTAGATGTAGAAACAGTAAGAAAAAATACTCAACAATAAAACTAGCTTGCTTGCAACAAGTGGGTGCTGAATTTAAAAGTATTCCACTTGATACTTTTCAACTGCCAAACAAAACCTCCGGTTCTTTAGCCCAACGACTTGTATCTGGTGATGCAGCCGGACGAGCGTAAATTGCTTTATTACGAATCTCCACAATTTTATCTTCTTCTCGAATCATACTAGGAGTAAAGTGCGATCGCACTTCTAAAAAGTCTCCTACACCTACAGTTAAAGGTTGTTCGCCAAGTTTAGAGGTCGGAAACTTCTGTGCATTATGATAAAAGATTTCCTCAGCCGTTTTTCTTACCATCAGCGCGATTTCTGCCGGAGTAAGTAGTTTGGTTTCTCTCAATAAGCGCAACCAATCTTTCTCGCAAAAATCCAATCCAGGAAAATATTTCGCTAGATGCAATTTAAAGATTTCATATCTTGCTCCAGTATGGGGAAGGTCTACAAAAATAATCTCATCAAAACGACGTATTAATTCTGGAGGTAAAAACTCCAATCTGTTAACTGTTGCCATAACTAAAACTTGCGATGTTCTTTCTTGCATCCACGTCAGTAACTTTCCTGCTAATTGACGAGATACACCACCGTCACTGTCGGAATCGAAACCAGCAAAACCCTTGTCGAAATCGTCAAAATAAAGAACTAAACCATGTTCTCCATTCGCATCGCAAAATTGTAAAAACTCTCGTAAATTCTTCCTTGATTCGTATGCAGTAGCACCCCTTAACCCAGCCCAGTCAGCAGCAACCATTGGTACACCCATTTTTTTCGCTGCTAATTTTGCACTTAAAGATTTACCCGTTCCTGGTGGTCCCCAAAGAATCATTCCTTTTGGAAAGCTGAGATTGTGTTGTTTCGCTTCTGGCTTAAGTAATACCGCAGCACGTTCTAAAATTTCTTCTAATAAATCCAATCCAGCAGATGAAGGTACATCAGGTTCGCTTATAAATTCTACACCCTGACCTTTTAGCTTGCTCTTCTTGTAATTTAATACCCCATCAATCAATTCTTCTAAGGAATGGGTAAATCTCGATAAACGCTTCAATAACATCTCTAATTCACCAAACGGCAAGCCTAAGCAAGTGCGGATTAAAGTTTCAAGCTGTTGTGTATTGTTTGTTGTGAATTTACAGCAAAAATCCCAAACTAAAGTTGTAATTGCGATCGCACTTGGTAACGGGTTAACTAATACAAGAATTAAAGGTGCTAACGAGTAAGGAAGTTCAACATAATTTTCCAAACATATGAGAAATCTCGGTACAGAATTTGCAACTAGGTCATAAACTAAATTACTCAGCATCATTTCTGTTTGCTGGGACAACCTACCTGTTACGCTATCGGGCGAAATTGTACCTTCAAAAACAAATATCCCTGGTACATCGGGATGTTGTAATAACCAATTTAATCCTGATATACATTGGTATTTTGTAGATATAAGTCGCTGATTATCATTGAATAGTTGTAACTCAGAATAACCAGTATTCCAAAAATATAAAGGTAATAATTGATTCTGAGCTAATTCATAAACAAAATCTAATATTTTAAATCGTTCGGTAATG
>NZ_JAYGHM010000122.1:0-9616 GCF_034931125.1 Rivularia sp. UHCC 0363
CCGACGTAGCGTTTATCTTCACTTTCCCAGATATCATGCTGACATAGCGAAAGATAGAGAGATATTTCAAAGCATAGTGTGGGGTTTTCAACTTCTCCTCTTCTTCCGTCGCTAATTCAGACTTAACTTTTGCATTTTCCCAATCGATGGAATTCAAATATTCTTCATTTTTTACTTGCCATTCTCGCTCTAAACGCTCGTATTCTTCATTTTGTGCTTGAGCGACACCGTGTAAAGAATTAAAGTCAGCGAGGAAGTCACCTTCCCCACTGCTCTTCAGAACCGGACTTGAAACTTTCACTTCATCCGGCTCCTCAATGATTTGGCGCTTTTCTTGCGTACCTTTGACAAACTACCATCTGTGGCAGTTTTCTCGTCGTGGCAGTGTCTATGTAATAGTTGTAGATTTTTCCATGTATCCGTAGCGCCTTTCGACTTAGGGATTATATGGTCTACTTCCATTACATCGTGTTCTAGGAATTTCATATCGCAGTGTGGGCATACCCCTTTTTGCTTTTTGAGAAGCAGAGCTATCCTGTTAGGTAGTAGAGGGTTTTTCCCATGTCTGTTGCTCCAGTAAACTAGGTTTCCGTCGTAGGGTGAGACACCATTTTTAACCATTATGTGTCTGACAATTGATTTGTCAGAATGTTTAGCTAAAATGTGTGTTTTCCCATCTTTTTTATGGACGAATTCCCAATTTTTATCTCCTATGGTCTTCCAGTATTTTTGCACTATCCAACTCTTGCTTTTCTTAGGATGCCTTCTCCACGCCCATGCTCTTAGTTTTTCATAAACCATATATCCTAGTTTTTGAAAAATCTCTGAACTTACCCCTGTTGAGTAGTAGTTAGCCCACCCGTTTATGATTGGATTTAATTTTTTTATTAAAGCCAACTGGGGTGCTGCTTTGTGAGATTTGATAACCGCTTCAATGTCACTTAGGTGAGATTTGCAGCTTTCTCTACTAGGTGAGGTTATGGTTTTGAAACCGTTTTTTGAGTGGGTTTTTCCAACAAAATGCTGTCTTATGTTGAAGCCTAAGAAGTTGAAACCTGGGTTCTTTCCGTTATATGGATTCAGTGTGTGGACTATGCTTGTTTTCTCTTGTTTGAGTTCAAGACCCAATTTTTTTAACCATTCGGAGATAATAATTTTTGCATTTTTTACCACTTCTTCCCTTTCGTGTAAAATCACGAAGTCATCGGCGTAACGAATTAACGATATAGCAGAGCGTTTGTTTTTTCTACTTATCTGTCTTCCATTTGAACGTTTAATGTCCAATGTTTCAGCATATTGCTTGATTCGTTCTTCCATGCCGTGCAGGGCGATGTTGGCGAGGAGAGGACTTAAACCCCCGCCTTGTGGTGTGCCAGTCTCCGTTGTAGTGAAGCTTTCTTTATCTACAACTCCTACTTTCAACCATGCCCGGATTTGACGACGTAGTTGTGGGAAGGTGTTTATTTTTGATAGAAGGGCTTCGTGGTTAATCTTGTCAAAACATTTAGCTATGTCTGCATCTAAAGCGTATTTAGGCTTCCGTCTTATGGATAAAAAGATTGCTTCTATTGCATCATGACATGACCTACCGCTTCTGAATCCGTATGAATTTGGCTCGAATCTGGCTTCCCATTCTGGCTCTAGAGCCATTTTTACAAGAGTTTGTAGGGCGCGGTCTCTTATCGTAGGTATTCCTAGTGGTCTCTTCTCCTTTTTTCCGGGCTTGGGAATCCAAACTCGTCGGATAGAGTCCGCTTTGTTTTTCAAGGAAAGGCTCAAAGTTAATCTGAGTCTTTGAGGAGGGGTAAGTGATTTAACACCGTCCACTCCTGCCGTTTTTTTCCCTTTGTTATCCTGCGATATTCGTCGCACTGCTAGTGCTTTTGAGTACCATGATTTTAGGAGGAGCTTTTGTAGCCTGCGATATGTTTTAATATCTCCACGTTGCGCGGCTTGATAAATTCTATTTTGAAGCTTATACACACGACGTTCTAGCTTTCACCAGTTTATCTTGTGCCATTCTACCGTAGTCTTTAAACTCGTTTTAGACATTTTTCCTCTACTTTAAACTTTATCTTCCAAATCATCGTGAATCCGTCAGCATATCTTAGACATTACTCCAAGCTTTCGCTTCTGATTCAATCTTTCCTATTGGAGGCTTGCGGTTGGTACCTACTCAGAATCGACCTCTGAGAACCTTCGACAGGTTATTTCGTTCCGAATGATAATTCTATATGTCTTTAGAGCGATGCTTTTCGCCGGGTTTATCGGAGGTGCATATTGGTCAGGATTTAAACTGCCAACTCCATTATCCTTTAACCTTTTGGTTCTAGCGTGTCAGCCTTTTCGCTAGTTCAGTGTAACGACGATTCAGACGCATCTTCAAGAAATCTTTACTCATGGACACCTTGCTTGGCGTTCCCCAGATATGGCTTCCAGTGGATTTCACCTTTCATCCCCGCTTCAGGCATTGATGACCAGTCTCAAACCTGGGGGATGTGCTTTCACCGTTGCACTTACGGGATAGGATTCTCACCTATATTATCATTCAGTTATCAAGGTTTTCACCTAGCGACTAATCCCCCTTGACCCTTGTAGGTCTTGGTTTCTAGCCAACGAATCACACTAAATCATCACTATCTAACACCCCTTCAGCCACTAAATCTCCCAAATTATCGGTATCCCAAACGGAGGGTTGTAATACTACTTTTTTAGCACTATCCATAACCTTATCTCCTCAAAAAATGCTAGTTACTTAATCCTTATAATAAACAACTATCAAGTAAATATGAACAAAAATACTACTTTAGTGATAGAAACATTCTTTACTAAAGAACTACTATGCATCAATGCACAAACAACTAATTTTAAAGGAGAAATAATTAATTAAAATATATTAGTTATGGCAATTACCCTATCCCACTTCTGCACAAAAACGGGTAAACCAATTATCGCTGACAACGAACCAATCACAGAAACAATCGAACACTGTTTGGCAGAATATTTTGCACCAAATGCCACTTTCAAATTGGGGGTAGTATATCAGGGATTAACAACAGAAGAAGACCTCAAGCAATTTACTCCCCTCGGTTTAACTCTGCAATTCGCAGCCGATAATCGCTTCTACTTTATGGATGAAGAATTGCGAGAAAAGATTTTTGACCAACCTCACTTTGGTGCAGCATACGGTTCAAATATGTTCACACCCTGTCAAAGCTTTTCGGAGCGGGAAAACTTGCGAGTCTTAGTTGTAGATGCTGAAACTGGTGAGAATGGTGGGGTGATGCCAAATTCTGAAGCAATTAAGTTAGTTGGGGATGGTGACGGGAAAATAGATGCAGCATTACATAAGTCTCTTGGTAATGAACCAGCAACACCATTTCAAACTCGTTTTGGTATTAAAGAAAGACGTGATGGGCTTGATATAGATAATGATAATAATAAAACTTGGCAATTCGGAAAAGGTACATTTGCACCACGGGATTTAAGTCAGGTAGGGAATGGGTATGATTTGGTAATTTCGAGCGAGCAACTCAAGGGAAGAGGAGGGGGGGAGAAGGAGGGAGTGAGTGAGAGAGGGAGAGAGGGAGGGAAAGAGCGAGAGGGAATGGAGCGGGGGAGCGGGACAGGGCTTTCAAGTGTAGGTATTTAACAAAGGTGTATTTTAGCAGGTAAAATACTGATCTGATTGTCATCAGCAAAAATATCTAATGGTGCATCCGGGAGAATACCAATGAGAAAAAGTGAGGAATTAAGAGAATGGACTAGGAAAGTGATTGAAAAAATGCCAAATCTTACAAAACCTCAAGCTGTTGTACTCGCAATGTGGACTTTTGGGATAGTAATGACCCAATCAAGTGGACTAACGACCGTTTCAGTATTTTTAGCAGAACTACTAGGTAAAAAGGAGAATACTGTACGTCAGCAATTGCGGGAATGGTATCAAGACGCAGAAGATAAAACAAAAACTGGTCGAACTTCATTGGATGTGACATCTTGCTTTAGTCCATTATTATCTTGGGTCTTAAGTCTTTGGCCCGAAGGCGAAAAACGCTTGGCATTGGCAGCTGATGCCTCAACTTTGAGTGATCGCTTTACTGTATTAGCAATTAGCATTGTTTATCGTGGCTGTGGAATTCCAATTGCTTGGAAAATAGTCGAAGCAACTAAACCAGGAAGTTGGAAACCCTACTGGTCAGAATTATTTTGCCATATAGATAAAACAGTACCAGCAGATTGGTTTGTAATTGTCACCACAGACAGAGGGCTTTATGCTGAGTGGTTGTACCAACAAATCAAGAACATTGGTTGGCATCCGTTTATGCGGATTAACCTTCAAGGACAGTTTCAAATTAAAGGATCTGATTCTTGGCTAGCTTTAAATAGTCTTGTCCCGGAAGCTGGTCAGTCATTTAAGGGATTGGTTACTTGTTTCAAAAGCAACCCGATTGAATGTACATTGTTAGCCCGTGATGACGAGGGTTATGCCTTCCTATGGTTAATTCTCACCGATTTACCACCTGAAGTTGCAGATGCTTGTTGGTATTCGATGCGTTCTTGGATTGAATGTTTATTTAAAGACGGGAAAAGAGGTGGTTTCGCTTGGCATCAAACCAAAATGACTGACCCCAAACGTGCCGAAAGACATTGGCTTGCAATCGCGTAGTTTACCGCCGCAGGCATCGCAACTCTATGGCAAGTTAGTGTTGGTGGTTGTGCCGATGCCAATATGCCCGTTAGCTGTTTGGATTCCTTACCTCAAAATCATGTTGCCCGGCGCAATTTTAAAAGTAGCGCACCTCATCGCTGGTTAAGCTGTTTTCGCCGTGGATTTGTGATTATTAAAGCTGCTCTACTAAATCATCTTCCTTTACCTCAAGGTGCTTTTTTTCCTGAACCTTGGCCGACACTTACTCCACAAGTTCATGTCTCCCTAGTCACCCTATCTACTGCTTGATTTTTAAATACCTACCCTTGAAAGTGTCCCCCTCCCCCGCTCCACTTTCCCTCCTCCATCTTCAATCTCCGATAAAAATTGGCGCATTAACTTCGTGAGTAAAAAACGGAACCGGACCAATAAAATATGGTGTTGCTCCACAGACATTTTTGAATCGAAAGAACAAAGCCGTATCAACAGTATCGGTTTTCTCGTCGGGTTCCATTACTGCTACTTTAAAAGCGCTTCCATAAGGCAATCTTCCAGTAGGTTCCTTACCTCCATTTACCGACTTCAAGCAACCCCAACCACCTTCTACTTTTTGATATTTTCCGCTAATCCAAGAGCTTCCTTCAAAGTTACCTCTAATGTTGCGTCCTGAATTTTCTAAATCATCAAGTTCGATGTGCGGACAATTTTCTCCTTCACAGGGGACGGAAAAGCCTGCTACATCAGAACCAGATACCGTGCGCTGACGACGTTTTTCTGCCGTACCCCAGATGAAATCAATTCTGGCAATCTTGTTACCTAATTCGGTTAAGGGAAGAGGAAAAGAAGCTAGAGGTACAGCGTTTAATCCTGGAATGTCTTTAATTAAAGTATTTTCCCAACCTTTGAAATTTGATAGTTGTACGATTCCCTTCTGCTGAAGGCAGAGTCCTAGTGGGTAGATTAGTTTGGCTTTGCGCTGAAGATGGTGAAACGTAAATGCTAACGGAAGCTAATACAATAGGAACAAATTTCAAGATGATAAATTTACCAATATTCATGAATCTATATTGAGATATTTTTTATTATTTTTAGTCAATTATCAGTATGAAAGTCATTTCCTCTTGACGTAAAAGTATTTATCACAAAAGTGATATTTTCATATACTGCTAGGTCAATTACCGCAAGGCAATTACTCCCAATCTCATTAATACCTTGTTTAATATTTTTTAATTCCCAAACAAAACCTCCGGTTCTTTAGCCCACCGACTTGTATCTGGCGACGCAGCAGGACGAGCGTAAATTGCTTTATTACGAATCTCCACAATTTTATCTTCTTCTCGAATCATACTAGGAGTAAAGTGCGATAAGCCGGAGGCTTGACGCTTTGCGTATCGCACTTCTAAAAAGTCTCCTACACCTACAGTTAAAGGTTGTTCGCCAAGTTTAGAGGTCGGAAACTTCTGTGCATTCCGATAAAATACCTCTTCAGCTGTCTTTCTTACCATCAGCGCGATTTCAGCCGGAGTCAGTAGCTTCGTTTCTCTCAATAAGCGCAACCAATCTTTTTCGCAGAAATCCAATCCTGGAAAATATTTAGCTAGATGTAATTTAAAGATTTCATATCTTGCTCCAGTATGGGGAAGGTCTACAAAAATAATCTCATCAAAACGACGTATTAATTCTGGAGGTAAAAACTCCAATCTGTTAACTGTTGCCATAACTAAAACTTGCGATGTTCTTTCTTGCATCCACGTCAGTAACTTTCCTGCTAATTGACGAGATACACCACCGTCACTGTCGGAATCGAAACCAGCAAAACCCTTGTCGAAATCGTCAAAATAAAGAACTAAACCATGTTCTCCATTCGCATCGCAAAATTGTAAAAACTCTCGTAAATTCTTCCTTGATTCGTATGCAGTCGCACCTCTTAATCCAGCCCAATCAGCAGCAACCATTGGGACACCCATTTTTTTTGCGGCTAATTTCGCGCTGAGTGATTTCCCCGTTCCTGGTGGTCCCCAAAGAATCATACCTTTGGGAAAGCTAAGATTATGTTGTTTCGCTTCTGGCTTAAGTAGTACCGCAGCACGTTCCAATATTTCTTCTAATAAATCCAAACCAGCAGATGAAGGTACATCTGGTTCGCTTATAAATTCCACACCCTGTCCTTTTAGCTTGCTCTTCTTGTAATCTAATACTGCATCAATCAATTCTTCTAAGGTATGGGTAAATCTCGATAAACGCTTCAATAACATCTCTAATTCACCAAATGGTAAACCCAAACAAGTGCGGATTAAAGTTTCAAACTGTTGTGTACTATTTGTTGTCAATTTACAGCAAAAATCCCGAACTAAAGTTGTAATTGCGATCGCACTTGGTAACGGGTTAACTAATACAGGAATTAAAGGTGCTAACGAGTAAGGAAGTTCAACATAATTTTCTAAACAGATGAGAAATCTTGGTACAGAATTTGCATCTAGGTCATAAACTAAGTTACTCAGCATCATTTCTGTTTGCTGGGACAACCTACCTGTTAAGATATCCGGCGAAATTACACCTTCAAAAACAAATATCCCTGGGACATCGGGATGCTGTAATAACCAATTCAATCCTGAAAAACATTGGTTTTGGGTAGATAGAAGTTGTCCTGAATCGTTGAAAATTTGCAATTGAGAATAGCCAGTATTCCAAAAATATAAAGGTAATAAGCGATTCTGAGCTAATTCATAAACAAATTCTAATATTTTAAATCGTTCGGTAATAGGACTTTCTATTGCAATAACAGTTTGTTTACTATCGAATAACAATGGTAAATGACTCAAATTCATTATTAGTGTATCCTCGTGAGAGAAGATATTTGATAAATACAATAGGTAATTATGAGCGAAGATAGTCAAGGTCTAGAACAGATTTTAGGTACAACAATCACGGAATACACTCCCAACGCAATTAAATTTAGTAATTTATCTGATTGTGTATTGGAACAATTACTCGATCTTTATTGATTACTTCCCTCACTCTCTCCCTGCCTCACTCCCTCACTCTTCCCAGAACGGCACCTCCTGGCATCATCAACAAAGAACCTTGAGATACAGCGCGATTCCCAACTGCGATCGCACTTTGTCTTTCTCTGGTATTTACCGCATTCAACTCTGTAGCTGCTTGAGCAGTTAAGGTTAATCCCAAAGCGTTATCTTGTCGTGACTGATTCGCTTCTTTTAAAAGTAAATCGGAAATAGTAGTATTATTTTTCAGTTGCTTGGAAATATTTTGCAATATTTGTTGGGAAGTATCGGAATTTTGAGAATCATCTGACATTTCACTTGATTCAACCTCGGAATTAGCACTCAATTCAAGATTCTCAAAGGACTCCTGTTGAGCATTTTTAGAAAGAGTTTTATTCTGTGCAACTTCAATTGCTCCTAATCTTTCACTTTGATTGGCTAAATCTTGACGAATTGCATAAGAATTAGGAAGGTTATTCTCCAATTTGTTGGACGTAATACCATCTTCTGTCAGCGAACCTTTCATAATTTCGTTTACAACTTGACCCAAATCGGGGATATCAACCGAACCGATTGAATCTTTAACGAGCTGCTTAATGTTACCGAAAAAATCACCGCGAACAAAGTAACGTATATCATTAATAAATCCTTCAATTTCATCTGATGAGTTTTTGTTGAATGTTGAATTAGTCGTTTGAGTAACTCTTCGATTTTCCGATATATCTGAGGTTGCTGCAAACGAAGAACTGATTGAAATTAAATTCAAACTAATAATTCCCATACCAATTATTGAAACACTTTTAATAACAAGATAAAAGTGATAAAGGTCAAAACTATCTGAATTGATTCTTTTACTTGTAGCTTCTGCTTTTTGTTTCCTATCTTCTCTACTTTTACCTCTAAATCTACGTATACGTTTCCTTGTCTTCAACTTTATCTTTTTCTGATACATTTTTACCTTCTCCACAGAGTCAGCGATAAACCTTTATTTTGTTTGATAGCTGCAACATAAACCCTGGTGAACTTAGCTAAACCTTGTAATTGTCCTTTAGTAGTATTAGGGTATTGGGATAAAATTGCTCGACGTGTACTGCGTTCATCTTGATTTGTCGCTATTGCAGCTAAAGCCATTTCTCCTGGATAAAATCTGGTTTGCCAAAAACGCCCTCCTTTCTCAATTAACCAGCAAGAATATAAATCAGAACGACGGGGAAAGAAGGATTCTGAAGCATTACTCGCAATTATCTCAACTGGATATAACAGATACTTCTCAAACGAAGCAACAGCATTTGAAGTGATACAGCCAGTAATTCTGTAACTGATATTCTGCATAATCATCGCTGCTGCTGATGACTGACAGATTGTATCTGGGTCTTGACTGGATAAAACTATACTCAATCCATCTTTCCTTGCGATCGCGCAGAGTTCACCCACCATTGCACTGAAGCCATCTTTACGGAACAACACAGAAAGTTCATCACCAATAAAAAGACTTTTAAGATGAGAAAGAGCGACTCGCAAACAGGCTGCTTTTGCTGCAACAGCCATTGTGTAAGAATCTTGGTCATTACTCAGTCCTGTTAGAGCATAGAATTTGACCATTGGTTCTGGAGAAAAACTGCTCGGTTTACCTATCGCTGTTCCTAAAGGACTTACCAGTAATGCAGTAATCTGGCTGGTGATTTGGTTTATTGCTTGGTGGTCAATGGCTTCTGGTTTTTGAATATTTAGTCGTGCAATGGTAACTATTCGAGCAAAATCCTTTAACGTTGGTATATCCTGCCATTCGGGTGATTTCCAACCTCTGGAAAATGCTAAATTATAGCGCTCTATGATATCAGGGTCACTTAGAAATACGTCCAGTGCTTGCATCAAAATAGCATCTACTCGTTGTGCTAGATGTGGAGCATTTAAACGTCCCATAACGATAACGCTCAAAGCATTGCGTATAAACGAACGCCAT